>JBCBTA010000256.1:0-5202 GCA_039818905.1 Planctomycetota bacterium | reverse complement strand
GGTGCCATCGCGGCACACAACCTGCGGGCCATCGCCGACGCCGACCGGCCGGTCGTCACTGCCGTATTGGCGATCAGGCGGCACATGGCCTCGACGAAGGGGTGCGGCCTGCCGCTGCAGACAGTGACGACCGGCCGGTCGGCGTCGGCGATGGCCCGCAGGTTGTGTGCCGCGATGGCACCCAGCCGGTCCAGGTCGAACGGCTCGTTGGTTTCGGCCACGAGACAGCCGTCGTTGTCGCACAGGACCACGTCAAGGCTGCGGCTCCCCGTCATGGCGGCCGAGTCTAGCGAGGTGTTGGCATGACGTACTGACGCTTGGGGCCAGTCGGACCGATATGCTCTGAAGATGGCATCGCTGACGTATCACACCGCAGGTGAATCGCATGGGCCGTCGCTGGTCATCCTCGTGCAGGGGATGCCGGCGGGCGTCGATGTCGATCTCGAGATGATCAACCACGAGCTGCGCCGGCGCCAGGGTGGCTACGGCCGCGGCGGGCGAATGAAGATCGAGACGGACATCGTCGAGATCCTCTCCGGCGTGCGTCGGGGCCTGACGATCGGGTCGCCGATCGCCATGCGGCTGGTCAACAAGGACTCGCGCATCGACGATCTGGAACGCACGCCGCCGGTGTACCGGCCGAGGCCCGGTCACGCGGATCTGGCCGGCAGCGTGAAGTGGCTGACAACCGACTGTCGTGAGACGCTCGAACGCGCCAGCGCACGGGAGACGGCTTCGCGGGTCGCGGCCGGGGCCCTGTCGCGTTGCCTGCTGCATGCATTCGACATCGATGTGCTGGGATTCGTGCGTTCGATTCTGGATGTCGAAACGGATGTGTCGGTGGATGTTGACTCCGCGACGGCGATTCGCGAAAAGCGCGACGCGAGCGACGTGTACTGCCCGGACGAGTCGGCCAGCGAGGAGATGCGAGCCCGCATTCGTCAGGCCAAGATCGACAAGGACACCGTCGGCGGTCTCGTCGAAGCGCACGTCTTCAACGTGCCGATCGGGCTCGGGTCATCAATGGACTGGCGCGACAAGCTCGACGCGCGCCTCGCCTACGCCGTCATGGGCATCCAGGCCTTCAAGGCGGTGGAGATCGGGCTGGGCAAGGAGTGCGCTCGGCGCCCCGGCTCGCAGGTGCACGATCCCATCCAGTTCGATCCGGCCAGGGCCGATGCGCCATCGCTCGGCTTCGTGCGCGACGGCAACAACGCCGGCGGGCTTGAGGGTGGCATGACCAATGGCCAGCCTGTGGTCGTTCGGGGCACGATGAAGCCGATCTCGACGTTGCTGCGCGGCTTGCCGTCGGTCAACCTCAACACCAAGGCGCCGGAGGACTCGCAGTACGAGCGCTCCGACATCAGTGCGGTGTCGGCGGCATCGGTCGTGCTGGAGAATGCGGTTGCCTTCGAGGTCGCCCGCGCGATGCGGGAGAAGTTCGGCGGCGATTCGCTGATCGAGATGCGACACAACTACGACGCCTTCCTCGAGGTGGCGCGCACGCTGCCGCTGGAACCGCCCGTCGAGACGATCGCCTGATTCCATGGCTGGGGCGACGGCTGACAGCCTGCTGATCCACCTGCATATCCCCAAGAACGCGGGAACGACGTTGGGCCGCGTCTTTCGCATGCGCCTGGCGCGGCGGCCGGGAAATTGGCTGCATCTCGGACAGACGATGGGCCTGCCGCACGTCCGAGGCTCGTGGTCGAACCGAGCCGACGCACTGCAGGAACTGCCGCACCGTGCCCGGCGCCGGGTTCGCCTGTTCGATGCCCACGGCGGGTGGGGCATGCATGAGCGCCTGCCGATGCCGGAAGACGCTCGCTACTTCACGTTCCTTCGTGACCCGGTCGATCGCACCCTCTCGGCGTACTACTACCTGCGCGGTCGGGGTCGCTTCGAGCGCGAGATGTCGATCACGGAGTTTGCGTGCGGTCCGCCGGTGCGTCAGCTGCTGTGGACGGTGGACAATGCCCACGTGCGGTACCTCGCCGCGAACGCGGGCGAGATCATCGACGTCGAGCCTGGCGACGTGACGCGCACCATGTTCGATGTCGCCGCCGAGCGTCTGCAGAGCGATCGCATGCTGGTCGCCGGGCTCACCGAACGATTCGACGCCTCGGCACTGTTGCTGACGGAAGTGCTGGGTTGGAGCCCGCCGCGGTATGTGCGGTCGAACGTGACGTCGGAGCGTCGCTCGCGCGACGAGATCGAGCCGGAGACGATCGCGATGCTGGAGGAGCGCAATGCGCTGGATCGTGAGCTGTACGATCTCGCGAGCGCACATCTCGACCGGATGATCGAGGCACGTCCGGGATTTCAGGACAGGCTTGCGGCGTTTCAGGCGTCGAACATTCGATACGGAAGGCGGATGGGGCCGGTGTATGCACTGGTGCCGCGGGCATCGAAAGCCGTGCGGCGGCTGGGCCTTCTGCGCTGAGCGCTCAGGACTTCATCATCCACGCGCAGAAAACAGGGCGCTCCCCGGAGAGGGAGCGCCCCACGTCGGGCGACATACGAATGTCGTGAAGTTCAGGATCAGGCGCGGCGGCGACGCAGGCCGACGAGGCCGGCACCCGCGAGCAGCACGGCGGCACCGGGCGACGGCACGGCCTGCAGGCCCCGGACGAAGAAGCGATGGTTGTCGCTGGTGGTGTTCGGGCCCTCCATGAGGGTCTTGCCGCGAAGCGTGAAGTCACCGAGCGGACCGGAAAGCGTGTGGAAGTTGGTGAAGAAGCCGTTGCCGCTGTACACAGCGTCGGCGCTCGGGACGGCGACGAAGCCGCCACCGTTGTCGAACTCGACACCGGAGATGGTGATGAACTGCGAGTCGTTCACAAGACGGGCGCCGATGTCGAGCGTGAGCAGTTCCTCGCCGGCATTGAAGACCGGCGTGCGGGTCATGGTCATGGCCGGAGCGCCGGTGTAGTCGTCGCTGGCGTACACGTTGAAGGTGACCTCGCCGCTGTCGTTGTCCCAGACCAGCTCCCACGAGCGGGTGACGTCGTTCCACCAGCCGTTGGCAGGGTTGCCGCCCTGCACGGTGGACTGGCCGGACGCTTCGAGACGGGCCTTCTGGTTGCCCTGGTTCTTGGTGCCGACGGCGTTGAACAGGTTCGAGGCCCCGTCCGGCGCGGACCCGGCGGGAACGAGCATCAGCGATGCGTTGGCAGTCGTTGCGATGGTGCAGACGCAGGTGGCCGCGAGGGCCTTCCAGAACAGATTCATCTTGTCTTCCCCCTGGTGCTCAGACATTCCGTACCGACACCGCGCACCGATCGCGCTCGTGGCCACATCCACGTCCGCGCGGCGACATCACACAAGCCGCTGTCGCGATGTCATCAGGAGACCCCCAGACCGGCGACGTTCCGTGCGCACCGAAAGCACGCAGGACTGGAACGCAATCGATATGGAAGTGACTGACGTGTCTTCTTCCCTGACACCAGAAGCGTAAACCAGATCCGGCGCGAGGCAAGCGCACGCGTACGGAAATCCGCCCGGTCAAGGACCTTGTGATGGTTTTCAAGTACCTCGGGAGGTGCAGCGGTTTCGCTTTGGGGGACCCGGGCCTACCATGCCGGTCCCATGGCAGACCTGCTCTCGCACATCTTCCCGCTGTCCGCTCAGACCTTCATTGGGTTCATCATGGTCATCGTGATGATCCACGTGATTCTGGGGACGATCCCGCTGCTGATCTACTTCGAGCGGAAGATCTCGGCCTACATCCAGGATCGAATGGGCCCCAACCGTGTGGGCTTTGATCTCGGTCTGCCGGTGCTGCAGAAGCTCTTCCGTGGCTTTGGGTTCTGGGGCCTCGGACAGTCGCTGGCCGACGGGCTGAAGTTCGTCCTCAAGGAGGACTACATGCCCCGCGGCGCCGATCGGTGGCTCTTCACCATCGCGCCGATGGCCGCGGTCATCCCGGCCTTCGTCGGTTGGGCCATCATCCCGTGGGGCGGCACGTATGACTTCCCGGGTCTGACGCTGTTCGGTTTCGAGATCGCCAGTGGCGGACGCGTGCTGCTGGGCGTGGCCGATGTCAATGTCGGCTTCATCTTCCTGCTCGCCGTCGCCTCCATGGGTATCTACGGCGTCACGCTCGGTGGCTGGGCCTCGAACAACAAGTACTCGTTCCTCGGTGGCATGCGTGCCTCGGCGGGCATGATCTCCTATGAGATTCCGATGGGCCTGGCGATCCTCGCGATCCTGCTCATCTCTGGATCGCTCGCCCCAAGCGAGATCGTGCGTCAGCAGGCCGACGGCGTGTGGTTCGTTCTCGCGCAGCCGCTGGCGGCGATCCTCTTCTTCGTGTGCATCCTGGCCGAGGCCAACCGCGCTCCGTTCGACAACGCGGAAGCTGAGCAGGAGCTGGTCGGCGGCTATCACACCGAGTATTCGGCGATGCGGTTCGCGCTGTTCTTCCTCGCCGAGTACGCCCACATGATCACGTCCTCGGCGTTCCTCGTCCTGCTGTTCTTCGGCGGCTATCACCTGCCATTCGTCGGCATGACTGAGGCAGGCGCGACAGGGCTGCTGGCGGGCGTCATGAAGGTGCTGGTGTACTTCACCAAGGTCGTCGCCATCGTGTGCTTCATGATGCTGATCCGCTGGACCTTGCCGCGGATTCGATACGACCAGGTGCTCAAGCTGTGCTGGCAGGGGTTGATCCCTGTGTCGCTGGCGCTGGTGGTCGCGACCAGCCTGATGCTGGTGCTGAACAAGACCGAGTGGTACTGGATGCTGGCGATGAACGTGGTGCTGATGATCGCCGTCACGCTGATCAGCCCGATGGTCTTCAACAAAGCCGGCGTCAACCGTCGCATCCCGATGGCGGGCTCACGCTTCAGCCCGTTGGCCGGCTCTGCCGGCGGCACCGCACCGACCGATCCTGTTGCGCTGGATGACGACGACCCGTTCCGGCGGGCTGACGCCGGGCGTCACGTCTCGGCCTGAATCGATGCGCTATCTGGGCGTGGATCTTGGCGACAGGCGAACGGGTCTGGCGGTCGGTGACGACATCACGTCGCTGGCTTCCCCGGAAGGGGTGCTGGAGATCCCGATCACGCGTGAGAACGAGCTCATCGAGGCGCTGATCGCGACGGTGCGGGACCAGGATGTCGATGGCGTGGTACTCGGCCTGCCGTTGAATATGGATGACACCGAAGGCCCCCGCGCGAAGCTCGCGAGACGATTCGGTGC
>JBCBTA010000255.1:0-5203 GCA_039818905.1 Planctomycetota bacterium | reverse complement strand
TTGGCAATGTCCTCGTCGTAGCGCTCGGCGATGGCCTGCGCCATTGCTTCACTCCACGCACGGTTGAGGTTGATGCGGCGGCGTCCGACGTATTGCGACGCATCCTCGCCGATGCCGCTCTGGACGTTCGGATCGAATGCATGCACCGTCAGCAGTGATGACAGCGGAGCCTGCGACGGAGTGAAGCCGCTCGGCAGTGATGGTTCGCCTGTCAGCCCCAGCGTCTCCGCGGAAATGCCATCGACGCGCTGGAGATCGAAGACACTGCGGAACGGCCGGCGTGCACGTTCCTCAACGATGCGCGCAGCCAATGGAGCATCGATGCCCTCGATCGCCTCCAGCATCTCCGCCGTTGCCTGATTGACGTCCAGCTTGCCGGGCTCGGCGACGATGGGCTGCCCATCGATCTCGACCAGGCGCACGACGGCCCGCCGTTCACCGGCTTCGAACAGCGTCAGCTCGTCCGGGAGTTCCGGCGGAACGCCGTCGAAGAGATCGTCGCGCTGTCCCTCCAGCTCTGAGACCAGCGCCTCGATGGCAGAGCAAACCAACGCGCGCCGCTCGACACCCCGGCGCTCCAGCACCCCGGCCCGCTGCGTCGAACTGCTGAGAAGGAGCGTCGTGCTCGCAGCGAGCGCCCCCATCGTCACGACGATGAGCACCGCAAGGAGCACGCTGCCGCGGGCTGGGGTCATGGCCCACCCCCCGGGATCGCAAAGACACGCCGTCGATCGGGCGCCCGCTGCACGACTGGTGCCTCCAGAGGAACGTCCGAGACACCGAGGGCCGACGAGCTCGATGTATCGTCGGTGTCGCCCGCACCCGGCGCACGGAACCACAGCGCAACTTCGAACGCGGTGGGAAGATGCCCCGCCTCTGCGCTATCGAACGCGTCGATCCAGCCCTCGCCATCGTGATAGCGAAAGCGCAGCCGCTCCACACGCGCGGAAACCAGCTCTGCATCAGTGAAGCCGCCGACAAGCCGTTCATCCTCAAGGCGGAGGAAGGACGTTTGGACATCGGCGAAACGACTGTTCACCGGGCGGATCGATCGGAAGGTGATGCGAAGCTCTGTCTCGCTGCCCACGAATCCCGCGCCCGCCTCACCGGCGATTGTCACCGCCGAGCAGGCAGCTTCGCCGAGCCGGTCGAAGAGCGTTCCGGCACATCGCCGGTCGGCTGCCATGTCGCGCAGTGTGGCTCGCTGTGTGCCCAGGTCCACAATGAATGCGCCGATCGCCGTGGAGAGCAGTCCGATGAGCACCATCGCAACGAGGACCTCGATGAGCGTGAATGCCCGGCCCATCATCGACGTCCTCCACTCGACCGCCGCTCGATCTCCTCGATCTCGCGCAGCAGATCATCGACCGGGGCCTCGTCATCCGCTTGCACGCGACCGAGGCGAAGCAGCCGCGTCAACGCGTACGTCGGCGCCTGTGGCGCCTGCCCCAGCGCCCCCGTGCGAACCACGTGGACGGTGACGACCGTCAGGCCGTCATACACCGACTCGTCTGTCTCGATCTCCAGCAGCCAGCCCGACGGCTCAGGCGGACGATCCTCGAATCCGGTCGATGCCTGCTCATCGGTCCACCGCGGCACCTCGCCGTCAAGTGACTCGGCCGTCTCGATCCCCGCCTCAATCGCAGCCAGCGCCGACGTCGCAAGATCGACCGCGTGCAAGCGCTCACGCTCCGCCGCCAAACCCGCGGCGGCATTGCGCAGCATCCCCAGAATCGCCAGACCGGCCATGGCAAAGAGCGCCACCGCCAGCCCTGCCTCCAGAAGCAGTGCACCACGGCGCCTCACCGCAGCCCCCCCGGAACTTCCGGAACCCCCGGAACCCCGGGCGGACCGTCCGGAACTTCCTCTCCCAGCTGCAGACCGGTGCCCACGCGCCCACGACCGAGATCAGGACGCAGGAGTGTCACCAGTCCCGTCCATGACGCCACGGACACCGCCGCACGGCGTCCTTCGATGTCCAGCAGCGCGACCGACTCGCCTGGAGCGGCTCCACCATCCGGAAGACACACCACGAGCACGAAGCGCTCGGACCGTTCACCTTCGATCGAGATGGGTCCGGCAGGAGACAGCACGAGATCACCCTCGGCTTCCTGCGGGGTACCGAAACGCACACCTGGCGGAAGCGTCATGCGCGTACGGGCACCGGGCGCATCCGCGTCGGCCACGGCTTGTTCGTCAGCCACGCCGGCGAGCGCCTGCGTGCGCACACGCCATGCACCAGTGTCATCGACGTCCGCGAAGACCTCGATTGGCACTCCCGATTGCATCGCTTCGGTGCGGACGAGTGCTGCAAGCGACTCCACCTGCTCGATGGAAGCCGCAAAGCGACGCTCGGCGCGGCCGGCGAGCAGCATCGGTGACGCGAGTGCGGCGATGAGCGCCAGCAGCCCCACGGTCACGAGGATCTCGACGAGCGTGAAGCCGACACGCCCAGTCACATCAGGGAGCTCCGGGGGAGCCACCGTCGAATCCATCGTCGTCCTCGGTCCAGGACGTGATGTCATCGTCGGTGCCATCCTCACCATCCGGGCCGTTGGACCACAGTTCGTACTCCTCGCCCTCACGCTCTGACTCGGGCGTGTAGTTCCACTCGTTGCCCCAGACATCCGTCGCCTTGGGTTCACGAAGGAACCGGCGCCAGCGCTCGGAGAGCGCATCGTCCTCGACATCGAGCGTGTCGCTCGACCAGAGCACCGCGATCCCCTCCTCCTCCGTGGGGAAGCGATCGAAGACGACATAGAACTGCTGCAGTGCATTCTCGATGTTGGCAAGCTCGATCTGCGCGATATCCGGCTTGGCCTGCTCACGCGTGCCCACAACGTTGATCGCAACGATGCCGGCCAGCACGACCACGATGGCAATCGCGATCAACACCTCGATCAGCGTGAACGCCCGTCTCTTCCGCTTGGTCATGATCCCTCCGTGTCCATATCCATTGACCGCCCTCATCATACTTGGGAGATCAGCTGCAGCATCGGCATGATCAGCGCCACGGCAATGAAGACGATCGCACCGCCCAGCAGCAGCATCGTCGCCGGTTCGATCAGCTTGACCAGTGTCGTCAGCGCCCGGTCCACCCGCTGCTCCAGCGTCTCGGCGATCGTCGGCAGCACCTCTTCGAGGTTGTTGGCCGCCTCGGCCACGCCGATCATCTCCGCCACATCGTCTGGTACCAGCCCCGACTGCTCGAGTGGCTCCGCCAGCGATGCTCCCGCGCGAACCGCTTCGGTCGCCTTGCCGATCGCCTCGGCCAGCACAGGCAGACCCGCGGCCTCGCGCGCGATGGCCAGCGACGTCAGCATCGGCACGCCGTTGCCCAGCAGCGTCCCCAGCACGCGGCAGACGCGCGCGACCGCAAGCGTCCGGATCACGAGACCGACACCCGGCAGCCGCGCAGACAGATCCGCCGCTCGGGCACGAATCTCCCGCTGCCGCAACACCCACCACGCGCCGGCAATGGTGACAGCGACCGTCCCGCCCAGCAGCAGGCGGTGTGTCGTGAGAAGCTCGCTGATGGCGAACACGATGCGCGTCGGCGCCTTCAGCGGCAGGTCGGCATAGATCGGCCGGAACTGGGGAACGAAGATCGCGAAGATGGCCACCAGAATGATCGAGCCGAACACGAGGATGAAGCTGGGATAGACCAGGCTGCCCACGACCTTCTGTCGAAGCTCCACCTGTCGCTGCACCAGCGCTGCGAGCCGGGCCAGGGCCTGCTCGAGGAACGCGCCACGCTCACCGGCCCGCACGATGGCCAGGTGCGTTTGCTTGAAGACAGTCGGATGCCTCGCCATTGCGTCGGCAAGCTCCTCGCCATCCTCCACGCTGTCGGCAAGCTCACCGAAGACTGCACCCAGCTTACGGGCGGAGCGTCGTCCGGCCAGCAACCGCAGCGAGCGCAGCAGCGGCACACCCGCCCGCAGGAGGTCTCCGAGCTGGCCATAGGCGCGCGCGAGCAGGGCGCCGGAGATCTGCACGCCGCGCGGCGACACCGTCGCCTTCTCCGCGATCGAGACTGGCGTCAGCTTGCGGCGCTCGAGTTCAGCGAGCGCAGCTCGTTCACCGGCGGCCTCCAGCGTCCCACGGACGCGCTGCCGATCGGCGCTGACCGCAACGTACAGGTAGTTCGGCACGACCAGACTCTACCGGCCAGGCCGCCGCGCGGTCCGATCAGCCCGCTTCGAGCAACCGATCCACCTTGGCCACGAGTGCCGGGTCATCGGGCGATGTGCGAGGCCCGAACCGCTCGACGAGGCGGCCCTCACGATCGAGGAGGTACTTCGTGAAGTTCCAGTTCGGCTCGCTGCTTTCGCTGCTGAGGGCGGCAAAGAGCGGGTGCTGACCGCTGCCCTTGACCGAGACCTTCTCGAACATGGGAAAGCTCACGCCGTAGTTCGCCTCGCAGAAGGCGGCGATCTGCATGTTGCTGCCCGGCTCCTGATTGCCGAAGTCATTGGCCGGGAATCCCAGTACGACGAAGCCCTCGTCAGCGCGGCTCTCGTACAGCGACTCCAGCTTCGCGTACTGCGGGGTGAGGCCGCAGCGGCTGGCGGTGTTGACGATCAGGACCACCTGGCCCTCGTAGACGTCGAGCGGCTGCGGCGTACCGTCGATGCGGTTGACTGTGAACGCGAGCAGCGCGGGCGTCGCCGCCGCGGCATCATCGTCCCGATCGACCTCGGTCTCCGTCTCAGTCTCGGTGCTGGTGCACCCCGCCAGGACTGCCGCGAGCGCGAGGGCGCCGGCTCGAATGATCGTCTGCATCGTGCTGGTCCTTCCGATTGCGTGTCTAGACTTGCCCCCATGGTTCGCCTGACGAGAACGGTCAGATTCTCCATCAATCCGGAAGCCGCGGCGGCTGACGCCGGGCGGAAGAATGGCTTTGCCGGCCATCCGACCATGCAGGGGCTGGGGCGGTACTACACCATCGACGTCGAGGCCATCGGCGAACCGGATCCGGTGACAGGGTATCTCGTCAACATTCAGACGATCGACCGGGCTGTCCGCGAGAAAGCGATCCCGATCATCGCCGATGCGTGCGCCATGGCTCCGGAGACAGATCCGGCATCCCTCGTCGGCGCACTGCTTGCGGTGACCAACGAGGCGCTGGGTGGGCACGTCGATCGACTGCGCTGGTGGCTGACCCCCACGTATGCTGTGGAGAAGGTTGTGAGCGAGACAG
>JBCBTA010000254.1:0-5208 GCA_039818905.1 Planctomycetota bacterium | reverse complement strand
TGCACCACGTAGTCGCCCACGGCGACTTCGAGGAACGTGTCCGCCGAGCGCCCGCCGCGCAGTCGCCGTATGCGCCGGCGCGTCTGGTACCGGTGCAACAGCTCGTGGTAGGGGACGAGAGCCGTCCCGCCACCGGAGGCGTCGTCCCACTGGAAGCCGCGGTGGAGGTACGCGACGGTCGTCTCGATCGGTGCGCCGCCGCCAAACTCATCGATGAGCTCGCCAAGGCGTTGCTGCTCGGCTTCGTTCTGGCACAGCACGAGCACGCGCCGCTCGCGTGTCAGCTCGCCAAGTTCGGCCACCGCCTCGCTTGCATCGCGCGCGAACTCCGGCAGCGGGCGCACGGGAGCATCCAGCGCAACGGCGGCATCGACACGGGCGAATTGGTTGATCTCGGCGAAGCCACGGAAGCGTTCACGCAGCGTCTTGAGCACCGCCGGCGGTCCGATGACGCCGCGGGCGTCGGTGACACGTTCGTAGTAGCCGCGTCCCTGCTCAGTGACTTCGAGCGTCTCGGCCAGCAGTGCCACGGCGTCGGTTGTGACGAGATCGAGAAACGGCACAGTCTTGTCGTCGTTGAGCACGCTCTCGAGACTGGCGCCGATGAGCTCGACGCTCTTGAGTCGCCGATCGGAGCCCATCGTTTCCAGATCGATCTCGGTGAGTGTCTCGAGCTCGTCGCCGAAGAAGTCCAGACGCACCGCGCCGCCGCCACCGCGTTCGCCGGAGGGTGGGAAGACATCGATGATGCCGCCCCGCACCGCGAAGTCACCCGGCTCCTCGACGGAATCGAGCCGTTGGTATCCAGCCGCGGCGAGCCATCGCACGATCTCCTCCGGGCCGCGGCTGTCGCCGGGCTCCAGTGTCATGAGCAGATCGGACATCCGATCCGGCGCAGGCACGGCCTGCATGAGCGATTGAATCGGACACACCAGAACGCCGCGAAGTTCTTGTGCGAGTGCGCGGCGGGCGACGCCGATGCGCTCGGCGAACAGATCGAGGCTGACGCCTGTCTCGCCGGGAAGCACTTCGAGGGCCGGCAGACGCGTCGCGTCGAGCCCGACGGCACCGAGTTCGTCGATGACCTCATCCGCTTCGTCCAGATGCGCGACGCACAGGAGAACGAGCGCTCCGGTGCGCTGCGCGACGGCACCTGCGAGCAGCGACGTGGACGAGCCTGCGCTGCCGAGCACCGCGGCCTGCTCGCCGCTGTCGAGTGCTTCGGCAAGTGTGCGCAACTCGGGTGTGCTGCTGATGGCGTCGAGATGGCTGTGAGCTTGGATCGTGCGCATGCGCGTCCGCCCAACGGGATCGGCGATCCCGCGGCGTGTGCTCCTTCGGATGAAGGCAACAGTCTACGCTCGCCGGACTTCGGATGAGAGCACGGTCCACACTCACTTGGACAGGATCTCGGACCCACAGGCCTAGCTTCGGGACCGGACAAAGTCCTTTGGTGGAAGGAAGTCTGGGGCTTCCTCTACGCCGCGTGCTCTCAACGCACTCTCAAGCTCGCTGAACTCCGTGAGCAGCTCGTAGGTGGTGACCGCCCGCTGCGGCGCATACCAGAAGTACAACTCGACATCGCTCTGCGTCTCGCGACACCTGGCGACAACAGTTCCAGCAAGGAGTTCGTCCGAACCGCCGATCGACGTCACTGCAATGACCCACCAGTCTTCGTGCCAGCCTGTTGGCCCGACGCCGACGCCACCCTGTGGCTCTTTGAAGAACCCGCTCTTCGGGTCTGCCTCATTCACGCTGAACTCCACTCCGTGGGCAATCGGAACTGGCAGGTAAATGCCATCGTCTTCGCACCCCACCAAAATCAGGGCGACCAAACTCATCCACATGAAGCGCTTCATCGCGTGCTGCTACGGCCGGTGCGCGCGAACGGTTCGATCTCCTTCACCGTCCGGGGTCCGATGCCGTGCACGCGCTGGAGATCGTCCAGCGTGCGGTATGGCCCGCGTGCGTCACGATCCTTCACGATCGCCGCGGCGCGTTTGGGGCCGATCATCGGGAGCAGCTGCAGCGCTGCGGCTGGGGCGGTGTTCACATCGACGGTGCGCATCAGGGCGTCGGATGGGAGCGGGGGGGCGGCGGCGATGTGGAGGGTGTGAAGGCATCCGAGCAGGGCCAGCGCGAGCACGATGGATGCAGAGACGCGTCGGACGCCGGTGGACGTCCAGTCGCTCATGCCTGATCCGATGTTGCGGGCTCGGCGTCGAATGTGGGCACACGGCGCTTGCGGACGGCCATGCGAATCTCGGCCATGCGACGCAGCGCCGGCTTGGCGCGGCCTTCCCGGGAGATGAGCCCGCCGTGGGGCATATCGGGGACGGCCTCGGTGTCGTACAGCGCCTGCCAGCACACGGAGCGAACGAATGACTTGGACATGGCGATCTTCATCGCCTCGGTCATCCACGACGCCTGCAGTTCGGGCGTCCACGGTTCGTGCCAGTGACCGGGCGCCGAGGCGGAGCCGTCATCCGGCATCGGGATACTCGGCGCACCGAAGGCGGTGACATCGACGGGTTTCTCAAAGTGCGAGAAGAGATCGAGCACGGCGGACAGCTGCATGAGGTCGCGTGACGAGCGTCCGGGCGTGCCGTCGCCCATCTGCAGGCACACACCGAGCGCATCGAAGCTGATGCCGGCTTCGAGGACCAGCTCGGCGTAGAGCAGGGGTGAGATCGACTCGGCGTTGGACGAAGCATGCTCGCCGAAGGGCTGGGTGACCTCGACGACGATCTTCGCCGACGGCTGCAGCTTGCGCACCAGCAGCACGGCGAGGCGCGTCATCTCGATCATCTGATCGATCGAGAAGGAGAACCCGTTGTTGAGATTCACGCCGGAGATGGCGATCCATCGGCTCACCGTGCGCCGGTAGCGCGTCACGACACGCTTGGCATGTTCGTAGGCGAACTCGCGCAGCGAGTCATAGTCGTGCTCCCACACACCGAGCCAGTCCGGGTAGGCCCCTGGCCCGAAGCTCAGGATGGGACCACCGACCACCGGGATGCGCCCGTGGCGCACGGCCCATTCGATCCAGCGATCCGTGGCGGTGAAAGAGAAGCGACCCTCCTCGGCCTCGATCTCGCACCAGCGCATCGGACTGACGAGGAAGTCGAAGGTTGACGCGATGACCTTCTTGAGCGGTTCGGAGAACTGCTCGTTGTGCACGGCGACGCCGAGGCGCGGCAGTGGAATGGGCCTCGTCGCGTCCTTGGACGCGAGGCGCGCTGCGAGCTGCTGCTCGGCGTTGTGGATCGCCAGCAGTTCGCCAGCCTCGATGCAGCGCATCAGCGACTCGCGGGCAGTGCGGGCCTGATCGGCGCAGTAGCTCTCACCCTTGGGAACCGGGAAGCACAGCGCCGTGGTGAAGAGCTCGCGGGCCTCTTCGAAGGCGACCATCGCGGGGTGCTCGGCAGGAAGGTCGCTGAGCGACCATTCCTCCAGCTTGTTCAGGAAGAGCATGATCCGGCGGCGGGCAAGCTCGAGCTCCAGCAGGTACGGCTGCTCCCGATCCGGTAGCAGGCAGGTGCGCACGGTGAGGCGTCCCGGCCGACCCGTGTCGAACTGCAACGCGAGGCAGACCTCGTCGGGCATGGGCTTGCGGCAGGAGATGATGCCGCCTGCGAACTCGATCTTGCCAGCGACGACGAGATCATCCTTGCCCACGAGGTGGGCGTGACGCAGCTCCATCTGCTGGGCCGGCTGATCGTCGTCAAACACCGCGAAACTGAGCATGACCGGTCGAAACCTCTCCCCGGATCGATGGACGGGCACTCCGCATTGTCGCGGGAGAACCGACTTCCGCAACCCCACCCGCAGGCGCGGGTTGGGGCCGGCCGTCTCCCGGTACGATTGCGTCGATGTCGGCCGCTCAGTCCCCCCTGTTCCGCAGCGATCTGCCCCTGCCTGACCGGCGGGAGGGCAAGGTGCGCGACGTGTATCGGCTGCCGTCGGCCGGCGAGCAGCGGCTGCTGATCGTCGCCAGCGATCGCATCTCCGCCTTCGACGTCATCATGCCCACGCCCATCCCCGGCAAGGGGCGCATCCTCACGTCCATGGCCGAAGCTTGGTTCGACTTCATCGCCCGCCTCGGCCTCGCACCGACGCACCTGCGGTCCACCGAGGTCGCGGATGTTCCGGGCCTCACCGACGAGCAGCAGGCGATGCTTGACGGCCGCGTCATGATCGGCTGCGCCTGCGAGGTGGTCCCCGTCGAGTGCGTCGTGCGCGGCTACCTGGAGGGCTCCGGCTGGAAGGAGTACCGGCGGACCGGCGCGGTGTGTGGCGTGCAGCTGCCGACGGGTCTGGAGCGGGGGGCGCAGCTTCCCGAGCCAATCTTCACACCGGCGACCAAGGCCGAGCAGGGTGCGCACGACGAGAACATCTCTTTCGATGACGCGGCGAACATCGCTGGTGTGAAGACGATGACACTGCTGCGCGACACCAGCCTCGCGATCTACGAGGCGGCCCACGCCTACGCGGAGGATCACGGCGTGATCCTGGCGGACACCAAGTTCGAGTTCGGCTACCCGATCGACGACACCGGCGCCCGCAGCAGTGAGGATCCGATCCTCATTGATGAGGCGCTGACGCCCGACTCGTCGCGCTACTGGCCAGCCGATCGCTGGGCGCCCGGCAAGGAACAGGAGAGCTTCGACAAGCAGTTCCTCCGCGAGTACCTGCAGCGGCTGACGGATGCCGATGCGTGGGACAAGCGCGCACCGGGGCCGCAGTTGCCGGAGGACATCGTCGAAGGCACGCTGGCGCGGTACCGCGAAGCCCAGCAGCGCCTGTTCGGCTAGGGCGGCCCTTTCGCGCCTGTGCATGAAAAAGGGGCGCCCCTTGCGGGACGCCCCTGATCACTCAATCACGGTGCCGAGTGCGACTCTTACTTGTCGCTCTCAATGATGCCCATACCCGAGCGGTCCGGACCAGCCGGGCGGGTCGGCGAGACATACGGGTTGCGCTCGATGTCGGCCATGATGACCTCGATCGCGACGTCGAGCTGCGGGTCTGCGACCTCGCCCGTCTCCGCGACCATCATCGCTGGATCGTCGATGACCTCGATGTCCGGATCGACGCCGTGGCCCTCGATACCCCAGGTGCCGTCGGTCTCGTAGTAGCCGAAGGTGGGCGCCGAGGTGTAGCCGCCGTCGATCAGCGACGGGTTGCCGCTGATGCCGACGAGGCCGCCCC
>JBCBTA010000253.1:0-5223 GCA_039818905.1 Planctomycetota bacterium | reverse complement strand
GCTCCTCCGCCGCCGCCATCGCGGAAGAGCAGGGCTTCGACTACGTGCTCGCATCCATCACGCCCGACACCGAGGTGATGGAGGGCACGATGGACGCCGTCGCCCGCGACATCCTGGGACGCCCCGTGCTCGTGCTCCCCGAAGGCACCGACATCACCGAGGACGTTCGGGCCGATCTCAAGCTCGAATGACCGGTCCGTCCCGCATCGCACATCCGGAGACCACCATGCGAACCGTCGAACGTCTGGCTCTTGTCATCGTCGCGGCTGTCGTTGCGCTGCTCGTCCTGCGGGACATCCCCTTCGCCCGCAGTGCGGACGCCCACTCGATGATGCTCGCCGACGAACCCGTCATCGCCGTCTGCGCCATCCCGACGCTCGTCAATGAGCTGATGCAGTCCGACCGCTTCCTGCCGGAGCGCACCCGCGTCGAGGAGGAGGGACAGGCAGAGCTGCAGGGCCTGCGCGATGAAGCTAACCGCATCCGCGACGAGGTCCGTGAACGCGGCCCGGATGACCCCGCGGCCCAGAACAGCATCCGCCGCTTCCGAGCACTCGCCGAGCAGATCGCACGGGGAGAGAATCAGCTCGCGCTGCGCCTCCAGCGCCTCACGGCGGAGCATCTGGGCCAGTGCTACGAGCTCGCCCGCTCCTCCGCCATCGCCGTGGCCGAAGACCTTGGCTTCGAGTACGTCATCGCCAGCGGCTCGAGCGATGAGGAGCTCAACCGCCAGGTTCCCGAAGTGCTTCTTCGCCAGATCACCGCCCGCCCCATGCTGAAGGCACCGGAGGAGGCGGACATCACCGCCGACGTCCGTGACGACCTGAACCTCGAGTAATCCGTCTCTCCGAGGACTCCCAATGCGCACCATTGAACGCACCCTGCTCATCGTGCTGACGATCGGCTTCGTCGCCATCGGCCTCCGCGTCTTTCCCAGCGCGGAGACGGCCATCGCCCGACCGCTGATGGCACAGTCCGACGACCGCGACATCATCGCCGTCTGCGGCATCTCCGAGCTCATGAACGAGATGCTCAACTCTGACCGCTTTGCGCCTGAGCGGGAGGAGATGGAGCAGAAGGCCAACGCGGTCCTCGCCGAGGCACTGCGCGAGGTGCAGGCCCTGCGGGCCGACCTCGAAGGGAAGGACCCGAGCGAACCCGACGTCCAGCAGAAGCTGCAGCAGCTCCAGGAGATGGGCAGGCGCATCCAGGCGATGCGCGACGAGATCGCCAAGCGGCTTGATCGTTTCGCCGCCGAGCAGGCGGTGGAGTGCCGCAAGCTCGTCATCGCCTCCGCCGCGGCTGTCGCCGGGGATCTCGGCTACCGCTACGTCATCTCCTCGGGAGCCCGGGATGCCACGTACAACACCGAGGGCGGCCTCGTCCAGGTGTGGCGCCAGATGGCGACGCGCCCGGTCGTTGCATGGCCTGATGCCACCAACATCACCGAGGATGTCCGCGAGGATCTCAACCTCGACTGATCGTCTCGAGCTGTGCGCCGCACGCGGTAACCAGCGCCTCCTTGACCGTCGTCATCGACGGACACGCATCGCCGAGTTCCCGCTCGAGGCTCGTCACCGGCCGACCAGTCAGGCCACAGGGCACAATCAGACCGAAATGGTCGAGGTTCGTGGTGACGTTCAGCGCCAGGCCATGCATGGACACCCAGCGGCGCACGCGGATACCCATGGCGCAGATCTTCGCGCCTTCGCTCGTCCAGACGCCGGTGGCGCTGTCGTCCCGCTGCGTTGGCACGCCGAGTCCATCACAGACGTCGATCACGATCTGCTCCAGCAGTCGCATGTATGCGTGCAGACCGAGCTTGAGTCGGTTGAGATCGAGAATCGGGTACGCCACCAGCTGCCCGGGCCCGTGGTAGGTGATGTCGCCACCCCGGTCCGTCTCGTACAGCTCCACACCTTCGCGTTCGAGCAGTTCGGCACTGCCGAGCAGATGGGCAGCCGAGCCGGGTCGCCGCCCGATCGTGATCACCGGGTCATGCTCGACCAGCAGGAGATGCCCGACCGGACTCCCAACGACCTCTCGCATCCCGAGCACCGTTTCGTGGTGCGACCGCTGTACGTCCAGCGCCTCGGCGTAGGCCATGCGGCCGAGATCGATGACGGAGAGCGCACTGGTGCTCATCGCGGAGTCAGTCACGGGGGATCGTAGGGTGCTCAGGCGAGCGCAATCGGCTCGTGCAGCTGGCGGAAGGCGTCGGCGGAATCGCCGTAGACCTGCACGCACCGCTGCGCAGCGCCATCCCACGTCAGCTTGCGGATCTCGAAGGCCCCATGCTTGCTCAGCGTCTGGCTGAGCGGCGGATGCCGCAGCACGGCGATCATCTTGTTGGCCATCTCCTGGACATCCCAGAAGTCAACCTTCAGAGCATGGCTCAGCACTTCCGAGACACCCGACTGCTTCGAGATGATCACCGGCGTGTCGTGGCTCATCGCCTCGAGCGGCGCGATGCCGAAGGGCTCGCTGACCGAGGGCATGACGTACAGATCCGCCATCCGGAAGACGCGCTCGACGTCCTTGCCGCGCAGGAAGCCAGTGAAGAGCACCTTGTGGCCGATGCCCATGGTCGCGGCCAGCTCGATCATCCGGCGGGCCATGTCACCCGAGCCTGCGACGAGGAACTTCACGTTGCCCATCTTCTCCAGCACGCGCTTGGCCGCGGCGATGAAGTACTCCGGGCCCTTCTGCATCGTGATGCGTCCAAGGAACAGCACGATCTTGTCCCGTGAGTCGATGCCGACACCGTTGAGCGGCGGCCCGCCGCTGAAGTCCACGCCGTTGTACACCACCTCGACCTTGGGAGGCTCGAGGCCGTACCGCGTCGTCACGATCGTCTTGGTCAGCATGCTGACGGCGATCACGCGCACCGCGGCGTGCATGCCGCGGCGCTCGATGTCGTAGATCTGCTGATTGACGTGTTCACCCGAACGGTCGAACTCCGTCGAGTGGATGTGCGTGACCAGCGGCTTGCCCGTCACCCGCGCCAGCACCATGCCGGCGGGATAGGTCATCCAGTCGTGGGCATGGATGACGTCGAACTGCTGCGTGCGGCACATCTTCAGGGCCATCTGCGCGTACCGCTGAACGGTGCCGAGCACATCGCCGTGATAGTCCGCGCCACCGGACGTCATCGGGGCCGCGAGAGACCAGTCGTCGGGGACATCGACCCCCGCTGCCCGCAGAGCCTCGACCTCCCGAGCCGTTGCCTTGGTCGGGCCGGAAGCGCCATGCTCACCGATCTGCTCAACCGCCTCGCCGCTCGCCGCGTACGGGCTGCGCACCGTGCTCGGAACGCCGATGAATCGGACACGTTCGAAGTCGCCTGGAGCAACACCGGCGGGAATCACCTCGCCTCGTGCCTCGACAACGGCGTCTGCGGCATCTGCCGTCTCGCCGACCCGCGGCACGCTGCCGGCGGGCGTGATCAGCTTCACATGTGACGCAGCGGTGCCTTCAACCGCGCGCGGAAGAACGAACATCACCTCATGACCCTGCCGATCAAGCGCGCGCGTCAGCCCATAGCAAGCCGTCCCGAGACCGCCGCTGATGAACGGGGGGAACTCCCAACCGAGCATCAAGATCCGCATCGATCACCCTCGGCCCTCATGTCTTCGGGCCTCATTCCAGTTCGATGTGCGACTGAACGCTGCGAGGACACCCGCCTCGGGCGCTCAGTCGTCGTCTTCTTCCGCCTTCATGTCGCCCAACTCACGGAACGCCGCCTCATACGCCTCCAGGCAGCACAGAAGCTGCTTCGCGGCATGCTCCGGGTCGCTATCGGCCGGACCGAACGGAAGACGAGAGCGAAACGTAAACAACTGCTCGTCGTTGCGGAAGTGCTCCAGCGACGCCAGCGCGCCCGCGTTCCATCCGGTGTCCGCAAGTTCTTCGTCGATCAGGTCGTCAAGATCGTCACCCGTCCACATCAACTCCGCTTCGATGGACTGGCTGATGTACCGATTGGCACTGACCCAGGCGACGTACAGCGCGTCCCCGTCGAGCTCGATTCGGTACAGCACCTCCTCCGGAGCCTCCGAGGCATGCGCGACGAGCCGGCCGTCGTCCGTGATGTCGCACGAGTCGAAGAGCGTTGATGCGCGGACAAGATCCCGGGCGCGCTCGAAGAGCCCTTGAATCTCGGGACGGACATGCTGTGGCGTCGCGGTCACGGCGCTGGTGCTCCAGGGAAAGGTTCTCGTTCCGGAATGGCCGTCATTCTACCCGTGATTCCTCGGAACTTCAGCCAAACGGACCGGCGAATGTAGACTCCTTGACGTGACCGAAGGACAGACCACCACCCCCGAGACCTGGACGACGCGAAAACTCCTCGCGTGGATGTCCCGGAGCTTCGAGCAGAAGGACCTCGAGGCACCGCGGGTCCTCGCGGAGATGCTCATGACCAAGGTCCTGGGCTGCGAACGCATCCGCCTCTACGCCGATGCCGATCGCCCCGCCACGGAGGACGAACGCACCCGCCTCCGCGACCTCGTCGCCCGGGCCCTCCGACACGAGCCGGTCCAGTACCTCGTCGGGGAAGCGTGGTTCTTCGCCATGCCCTTTCACGTCGATCCACGTGTCTTCATCCCGCGCCCCTGCACCACGCTGATCGTCGAGCACGTCCTCCAGGCTGCCCGGCTCACCGACGGTGACATTCGCTTCGCCGACATCTGCACCGGCAGCGGTGCCATCGCCGTCGCCATCGCGCACAACTTCCCCGCGGCACACGGGATCGCCATCGACCGCAGCACCGACGCCCTCGACGTCGCCCGAGCCAATGCCGAGACCCACGGCGTGCAGGACCGCATCGACTTCCACGTCGGCGACCTGCTCCGCCCCCTCGCCGAGACCCCCCCACTGGACTTCCTCGTCAGCAACCCGCCCTACATCCCCGACTTCGAGTGGGACGACGTTCCCCCCAACGTCAAGGATCATGAGCCCGTCACCGCCCTGCGGGCCGGGGCCGACGGCCTCGTGTTCGTCCGACCCCTGATCGAGTCGGGCCCCGCCCACCTGCGCTCCGGCGGACACCTCCTCATCGAGATCGCCGCCAGCACCGCCGACGCCGTTCTCGACCTCGCGGCGGGCAATGGCGATCTGGTGGAGCCCGAAATCCTGCAGGACTTTGAAGGCCTGCCGCGTGTGCTGAGCGCCCGCAGGGCGTGAGATTCAGTCCCGGGGCTGGGTGACAGCAGCCTTCACATC
>JBCBTA010000252.1:0-5250 GCA_039818905.1 Planctomycetota bacterium | reverse complement strand
GATCGCGCAGGTGCAATCCTGTGACGGGCAGCAGAAGCTGCTCGCCGCGGTCTCGATGGATACGCCACCGGAGCTTCTCGAGAACGACCAGGAGCGACTGACGTTCCAGGCGGACTCGATGGCAAAGCTCATGCGTGGCGTATCCATCGAGACCGCGGCGAGCAGCTTCTGCTGCCCGTCACAGGATTGCACCTGCGCGATCTTCAGCGATGACACGCCGAAGTCCACCGCGATAGGGGATACATGCGTCTTGGTCAGCCCGAACGCCATGGCCGCGCCTCGCCCTCCACGATCTGTCGCGGCACATCGCCACGCACAGTCGGTCTGCTGTTCGATGTGATCGGCCCCACCACGCCGCGACGTGAGGACCGTCCCGGTCCCGTGCCGCTTGCACAGCACCCCCAGCCCGCGCAGTCGTCAGGATGTGCCAGTTCCAGCGTGCCCCGAGCCGTCTCGCCGGCTTATAGGAGCTTGGCGATCGATCCAAGGACGCCCAGTGCGCCCGCGAGGTCCCACCGCTGCCCGCTGCGATCGCCCGTCGTGTTGCTCACGACGCGCACTTCGGCGAAGGGAAGCTCCGGCACCAGCCGCCGGACCGTCAGACCCACCGCTGCGCCCTCCATCGCCTCGACGATCGCCCCCGTCCGGCGGGTGACCTCGTCTGCCGTGGCATCCGTTCCGGAACACGTCGAGACCGTCGCGACGCCACCTCGCTTCGTCTCGATTCCAGCCGGATCGGCAACGCAGTCATCGCAGGGCGTCCCGGCACCGGTGGACGGGTCCGGGCCGGGGGCAAACCCCATCGCCGCCACGTCCAAGAAGCCCTCCGCTGTCAGCAGGCCTTCGTCCGCATACGTGCTCCGGTCAGCGATGACAACGGTGCCGAGGGCCAGCCCGCTGCCCGGCAGCGCACCGCCGATGCCAAGGCTCAGCACGCCCGCATGACGCCCCGCGTCGAGCACACTCGCCACCGCTGCCGCGGCGTTCGCCTTGCCGACCCCGCTGAGCACGACGTCCAGCCGCTTGCCGACAGGGTGCGTCCGCCAGTGTTCGTCGAGACGCATGCCCGCGATCGCCTCCGCCTCCTTCGGCGCCGCCGCGACCACCAGCCACCGCCTGCCCGTCGGGATGTCGCCCAGCATGCCCATCACGGGGACTGTACTGCCGATGCGGACCACTGTCCCTCGTGGCCTCACTCCCATACCCTGCTTCTGTGTCCACGGCAGTGACCATTGGGAACTTCGACGGCGTGCATCTCGGCCACGCCTCACTCATCCGGCGCGCACGCGACATCGTCGGTCCGAGCGGTGACGTCGTCGCCCTCGCCTTCGATCCGCACCCGCTGTCCATCCTGCGGCCTGACGCCGCCCCGACCATCCTCAGCACCTTCGAGCAGCGGTCCACGTGGCTGCGCGAGTGCGGGGCCGATCGCGTCGTGCGACTCGAGCCCACGCGCAGCTTCCTCAGCCAGTCGCCCGAGGACTTCATCGACGACGTCCTGACGCGCCACCCCGCGACCGTCTTCGTCGAAGGGCCCGACTTCCACTTCGGCAAGGATCGGGCCGGCCACGTGGACACGCTCATCGCACTCGGAACAACACGTGGCTTCAGCGTCGAGGTGGTTCCCGCGCTGGAGATCCCGCTGACCGATCACACCCTCGTCACCGCATCCAGCAGCATCACCCGCTGGCTCGTTCGCCACGGCCGCGTCCGCGATGCCGCTTGCGTCCTCGGGCGACCATACGAGATCGCGGGCACCGTGGTGCAGGGCGATCGGCGTGGCCGCACGATCGGCTTTCCCACTGCCAATCTCGAGAGCGACGCCGCGCTGCCTGACGACGGCGTCTATGCCACCATCGCCATCCTCCCGGACGACAGCCGGCGCCCCGCCGCGGTTCACCTGGGACCCCGAGCGACATTCGGCGATTCCAGGCGCACCATCGAAGCACATGTGCTTGACTGGGATGGACCGGTCGCCGCAGGCGATGAAGAGTACGGCTGGCCGCTGCGACTCCAGTTCCTGACCTGGCTTCGCGGTGGTGTTCGATTCGAATCCGTCCACGCCCTGACCGAGCAGTTGCATCGCGACGTCGAGCGCACGCGACACCACACAGCGCAAGGAGTTCCCGCGTGACCACCGCGACCACATGGACGACCAATGCCACCGCGGCGGATATCGTCGAGCGACTGCGAACAGCGCAGCGCATCGCAGTGCTGACGCACGCCAAGCCCGACGGCGATGCCCTCGGCTCCACGCTCGCCGTGACCCGGGCGATGCGCCTCGCCGGCATGCAGGCCACGCCGCTCTACATCGGTCCCTGGCCCTCGCGCTTCGATCCGCTGCTCGGAGACACGCACGTCGTCCACGAGCACCACGGCTGCTGGAACGAGCCGCCCATGAGCGACGCCGACTGCATCCTCATCACCGACACCGGCTCCTGGAACCAGATCGCCGACGCGCGCACCAGCGTCGAAGGTCGCGCTGCCGACACCATCATCATCGATCACCATCGCCATGGTGATGCCGAGATCGCCGACCGACGCCTGATCGACACGCATGCCGCCGCCGCATGCGAGATCGTCGCCGACGTCTGCTGCCTGCTGCTCGGCGTCTCCTCGCCATCGCAGCTTCCCCTTGCCGTCGCAGAGCCGCTCTACCTCGGCATCGCGACGGACACAGGCTGGTTCCGCTACTCCAACCTGCGCCCACAGACACTGCGCCTCGCGGCGGATCTGCTCGACGCGGGCGTCGATGCCGATCGCCTCTTCCAGATCAGCGACCAGAACGACCCGCCGGCCCGTCTGGAGCTGATGCGCACTGCACTCGCAAGCCTTGAACTGCACGACAACGCCCGCGTTGCCGTCATGGTGCTGACGCAGGCCGACTTCGAAGCCGCCGGCGCGTCTCTCGACGAGGCCAGCGGCATCATCGACATGCCCAAGTCCGTCGGGGCGGTGCGCGTCGTCGCGCTGCTGACCGAGGTCGATGGCACGCTCTCCAAGGTCTCGCTGCGCAGCAAGGCAGGCGATGACCCGGTGGACGTCAACCTCATCGCGCAGCAGTTTGGCGGCGGCGGGCACAAGCACGCTGCGGGCGCCAGGATCAAGGCCCCGATCGACGACGCCCGCCGCCAGATCACCCAAGCGCTGCTCGGATGAACGTCCGCCACCGCCATCCTCCGCTGCGCGTGTTCACCACGACTCTGTGGGAGTACCCATCGCAGCATTACGGCGGGGCCATCCAGGGCAACAAGAACTACACCGGCGCGACGCCCAGCTGGGTCATCTGGCAGCTCCTGCAGCGCTACACGCGCGAGCGGGACCTCATCGTTGATCCCATGTGCGGTGGGGGCACCACCCTGGATGTGGCCCGCGATCTTGGCCGCCGCGCCGAGGGGTACGACCTCGTGCCTTCACGCGATGACATCCACCGGGCCGATGCCCGCGCTCTGCCTCTCGAGGATGGTGTCGCCGACTTCGTCTTCGTCGATCCGCCATACTCGACGCACATCGACTACTCCGACGACCCCAACTGCATCGGCAAGCTCGACGCGGCGGATCCCGATGACGGCGGGGCCGCGTACTACGAGGCCATGGCCGGTGTCATCGCCGAGATCCATCGCGTGATGAAGAACCGGCGCTACATGGGCCTGTACGTCTCGGACTCCTTCCGCAAGGGTCGCCCCTTCATGCCCATCGGTTTCGAGCTCTTCGCCATCATGCGTGAGCGGTTCAAGCCGGTGGACATCATCTCGGTCGTCCGCCACAACACCAAGCTCCGACGAGGAAATTGGCACAAGGCCGCCGAGAAGGACAACTTCTTCTTGAGAGGGTTCAATTACCTGTTCATCATGAAGAAGGAAGAGGAGACGCGACCGGGGCGGCGATGATCAAAGAGCCGATCGACATTCGGGATGATCGCGGCATCAGCCATTCCTTCCGAATGATGGACTGGCTGGAGAGTGAGGCGGGTAGCGACCCCACAAAGCGCTTCGCCATCGATCAGGCTGCCGATGTTGCGATCCACGGAATCTACAGAGCGATCTGGACATACGGCGCGCTGAGCGTACCGCTTCTGTTGGTGCTGACGATCGTTCTCGGCTTTGGAATTCAGGCGACGATGTTGACGCTTCTCATCGGTTCGATCGGTGTCGGGCTCGGGATTCGCTTGGCTGCTCCTGCCGTTGTCACGCGCAGACTGCGGCGCGACCCAACCCGCGTGACGACGCCGATGCTGGCGCAGTCGATGTGCCCATGCTGCGCCTATGACCTCTCGACGTCTGCACCGGAATCCGATGGGTGCGTTGCGTGCGGCGAGTGTGGTGCTGCATGGCGCGCTGACCGACGACTGAATCGCGGCGGCGTTCATACCGGGCACGTCGAGACATCGTGGAACAAGTTTCGAGGCTTTCTGACCCTCAAGGGCATGCAGCATGGCTTGAGGATTCTGCGCGCGAAGGACGACGCAGGCCGGAGCATCAAGCTCTTGGCGAGGCGGCCCAGTGAGAGGCCCGTGAGGTCACGGCACGGACTCGACACCGAAGCGCACATCATGCGTGGCGGGCGATGGGTCCGCGTTGTCGCGCTGTGCTTCTTCTTGTACCTCGCTGGTGCGCAATGGATGACGTCCGGAGTCTTCGCTTCGGGTTCCACCGCCGTCGATCGACTACTCGCACTCTTCTCGACGGTCTTCTTCTCGTACATGCTCCTGTGGATAGGTGTGGCCTGCTTCCGTGGTGACTCGGGGGTTTCCGCGCGGACCGCCCGGCGCCTCATGCTCGGCGCTGCCCTTTGCCCCGCCTGCAGCGCCGACCTTGATCCCGCCGCCGCCGATGACGAAGGGCTCACCACCTGCCCCGACTGCGGCTGCCGCTGGCGATGCCACACCCCGACGCCTGCATCCGAAGCCTGACCCGTCCCGTATCCTCTCAAGGAACCACCCCAGGGGATCATCATGCCCATCCGCGCCATCGTCGGTCTTCTTCTTGTGCTGCTGATCACGCCGACGGTCAGTGCCCAGAAGAACGAGTACTACGCACCGCAGGTCTCATCGCGCGATGTCACGCTCATCGTGGAGGAGGTCGGGCTCGACTCCTTCCAGGAGGAGGCCGTGCGCGATGTCTACGCCGCGTATCTCGCCGACGTCGAGCGGGCCAGCCAGACCATGCGTGAGTGGTGGGAGGAGATCGGCCGCATCGCCGAGGAGGAGGGCGACTGGTCCGTCTACAACGAGACCGGCGATGAGCAGCG
>JBCBTA010000251.1:0-5250 GCA_039818905.1 Planctomycetota bacterium | reverse complement strand
GTGATCGACGTTGCCATCACACCCGACGGCCGGCGCCTCGCCTTCGGACAGGCCAACGGTGACATCCGTATCGCCGATACTGGCAGCGGTGACGTCCTGATGAGCCTCCGCGGCCACATCGGCGCGGTCACCGACCTGTCCTTCACACCCGACGGTGATCAACTGATCTCTGCGAGCGTTGATCACACGGTGCGGCAATGGAGCGCCATGCCGCCGGACGACCCGCGCTTCGCCGCCGATCTCATCCGGCGCTGCGCCACGCTGGTGGCCCAGGGCATCTCGCTCGACGAAGCCATGCGACTGTACGACCACGCGCTGGTCGTGCTGGGCCGCACGCCGGAGCGCCGCCAGGCCGACACGCTCGAGGAGATGCGCAGGCTCGCAACCCAACTGCTGCGGCGTGGCGAGAGTGAGCGCGCTCTCGAGGTCGCGCAGATCACCGCCGAGATTCGCGAACGGGCATTTCCCGAGGATCTGCGCGAGCTCGGCTGGGTTGGGGGCATCGTCGGCGCAGCATTGACCGACACCGGCGCATTTCCCGATGCCGAACGTCAGCTGCGACGCGTCCGTGCGATGTGGAGTGACGATGACGCCGACCCCATCTCCATTGCGGTGACCGACGGCCTGATCGCCTGCATCCTCGTCGCCCAGGATCGATGCGCCGAGGCGCGCCCGACTCTCGAGGCATCCTTCGATGCGCTCGGACCCCGCTACGACATCTGGCGTCACCGCTTCGCCCGGGCGCTCCTGCAGTGCGCGGAGCAGGCCCAGGATGACGACGCCATCACCCGGTGGCGCGGCGTTGCCGATGCCCTCCGCTGATGATCAGCCGCCCTTCTGCTGCGTGGACTGCATCCACGCATCGATGGTGGCGACGAGGCCCTCGGCCCCGTCCTTCCCCTGTCCGTGGCGGATGTAGCTGTCCTCGCGGGAGTCGTGCTTCGTCATGCCATGGTCCATGCCGGTTGGCTCGTACAGCCACGCCTCGCCGCCGGCGACATCGTTGACGATGCGCACGATCACGTCGGCGTCCTCCCGCAACGCGACCCAGTCATACTCGCCGTGGATAACGATGACGTTGTTGTCAACGCGCGACCAGGCGTGGGCGAGGTCGTGGTCGTTGAGCTCCTGGTGAAAGCGGACATGGCGCGACCACACGACGTCCCCACCGGACATCGACGTGACGGTCGCCGCGAGATCCGGATACGCCGCGATGATCTCGGTGGGCGAGAGCCCATCGACGAAGATGCGCGAGGTGACGGCGATGAGCTGGCGCATGGCCGACTCGACGGCGACCGGATCGGCCCCTGCCATCTCGTACTGCCCGCGCGTCGTGTCAACGATGTACTCGTGCCACGAACGCACGCCCGTGCCGTAGACCCCGACGCCCGCAATGGGAAACTCGTCGGCGAGGATGGGCGCCATGATGCCACCCATGCTGATGCCGAAGATGTAGACGCGGTCCGGATCGACGCGGTGATCGACCATCAGCTGCGCGAGGCCCGCGCGATAGCCGGCAAGCTCTTCATCGAAGCCGAGTTCCATGCAGTCGGGACCCTCGCTGTCGCCGGTGCCGGGCTTCTCGATGCGCAGTGTTGCGTAGCCGCGCTGCGTCAGTTCGTTGATGACGTTGAAGAACGGGCTCGGGCTGTGGGCCGGTGGATCGATGCTGGCGCAGGAGATGCCCTGGATGAAGAAGACGGCGGGGAGCTGCTCCAGCTCCGCCTTGTTCTCCGGCATGGTCATGATGGTGCGCAGACGGTAACCCTCTTGGGTCGTGACCTCGGAACGCTCGACCTCGACACCTGCGGGCGGAAGCTCCTCGGACGCGTGCATCGTGATGGGAAGGTCGATCTCATCACCGCCGCGGCGGATGCGCACGATCGCTTCATCACCGTCATGCAGGGTGCGCATGATCGCCCGCCCCAGCGGCTGATCGTTGATGGAGAGGATGACGTCGCTGGCGCGCAGACCCGCGGCGTCGGCGCCGCTCCCGGGCGTCACACCGATGACGATCATCTCGCCGCTGACGCGACCCTGCCCAAGCTGCACACCGAGGTAGCCGCGCCGGGGCAGCGGGTCTTCGGAGGCGAGAGCCACGGTGGGAGCGAGAACAGCAGCGCCGAGTGCGCACGTTGCGATGACGCCGAGCCGTGCTCGAGTCCACGTCGCCATGGTGATATCTCCGATTCGACCCAATCGAGAACCTGCGTCCGGCAGGACGCGAGCCGGAGCGGTGTGTGCTCCGTGCGATGGGTACCGGTGAGGGCCAGCAGGGGTTGCGAATCGCCGTGGTAACTTATGTGGATGGCGGACTCGTCAGGACATCAGGATGCCGGCCGAGACCCGGCACGATGGCTCGCGATCGGTGCGGGCATCGTCCTTACTCTGGCTGGCATCGGGCTCACGTTCTGGGCGGTGGCAAACGGCGTCGTGACACCTGCAGGCGGCGAGACGACCTTCAAGTGGGGCGAAGTTCAGTTCACGACGGGCATACCCGGGATAGCGCTCATCGTCGTCGGCGCCGCGCTCATTGCGGCACCACTGAAGAGGTCGACTGGAAACGTCGATGCGTCGATATCCGCGGGAGGCGACGTTGTCCAAGGGCTCTCCGGCCAAGAAATCGATCGCATCATCGCGCGGGCACAACGGCCTGGCCAAGAGCACATCCAGAATCTTCGTCATCAAGTGAAGTACTTGCAGGCCGCACTCGACCGCGCGCAGAGCGAGGCGGACGCTGGCGACGATCAAGCTCGGGCGGCCTTGTCTCAGGCTCGAGAGACTGGCGATATCTCCAAGATCGACGACCTGCTCGACCAAGAAATCAAGCAGTTTGAACGGGAGTGGGCAGAGAAGTCAGCGGATCTCATCGAGCTGTGCCGCGAGAGTGCCGCAACCGCATATCTCCGGGGCGAGGTCGAGAAAGCTGAGCAGCGGCTTGAGATGATCCTGCGCGTTCTCCCCAACGACTTGGACGCGATCAACATGCAAGGACAGATCTACCATCTTCGTGGCCTCCTTGATGACGCCGAGCATTCGTACAAGCGCATCATCGAACTTGCTGAGGATCCGTCTTGGCGTGCAGCTGGCTATGGCAACCTTGGCAACGTCAATCAGTCACGTGGTGATTTGCACACTGCGGAGGAGATGTACGCTAAAGCACTGGAATTAGACACCGCAGCCGGTGATATGCAGGGGATCGCGAGTACATACAGCAGCCTCGGCATCGTCTACAAGTCACGTGGTGACCTTCACGCGGCGGGGCAGACCTATGTCAAGGCGTTGGAGATATACGAAGCCATCGGCGCACAGCGTGAGATGGCGAGTACCTATGGCAACCTCGGCGTAGTCCAACACGCTCGGGGCGATCTGGATGGGGCGGAACGACTGTTCAGCAGGGCGCTAAAGATACACGAGTCCTTTGGCCATAGGCTGGGGATGGCCAATCAATGCGGCAACCTTGGCATCGTTCATCAATCTCGTGGCGATCTGGACGCAGCAGAATCGATGTATCGCAAAGTGCTAGAGATGGAAGAGACGCTTGGGAACAAGCAAGGCGTCTCCAACGCGTACGGCAACCTCGGTGTAGTTTTTAGGTTACGCGGCAATCTGGATACTGCGGAACAGATGTACCGTAAGTCGTTGGCGATTGACAAGATGATCGGTAACAAGGAGGGCATGGCGATCATCTACCACAACCTCGGCTCCCTTCAGAAGGTTCGAGGACAGGGTCATTTGGCTCGGACGAGTTGGGAAAGAGCCCTGCGGCTCTACGAAGAAATCGGGAGTCGACCGGATATTGAGCAGACGAAGCAGCTGCTCACCTCCCTCGATACGACCGCCCCCGACGCTCCGCCCTCCGACTGAGTACCATCGCGTCAGGCAAGATCCGCGGAGGTGCGACATATGCGAGCGATCGTGACCGGTCAGGTCGGTATGGACAAGAAGGACTACCTGCAGGGCGTCGTTGACTTTGCAGGCGGTCAGGGAGAGAGCGTCTCGCTCTACAACGTCGGCGACATGATGTACGCCGAAGGTCGCGACATCGCCCCGGGGCGGATCCTCGACCTGCCGTGGTCGCGGCTGAACTCGCTGCGCCGGGCCGCGTTCAAGGACATCACCGCGCAGGCGCGCGACGAAGACAATGTCATCGTCAACACGCACGCCACCTTCCGCTGGCGTCACGGCCTGTTCAGCGCGTTCGACTTCGATCAGATCGAGGCGCTCAACCCCGATCTGTTTATCTGCCTGGTGGACAACATCGAGGTGGTGCATCACCGCCTGCATCGCGATCACGAGATCGATGCCACGCTCAAGGACTGCATGGTGTGGCGCGAGGAGGAGATCCTCGCAACCGAACTGATGGCCCAGGCCACGCACAAGCCCTTCTACATCCTCAGCCGCGGCCGGCACGAATCGACGACGCGGACCGGCTTCCGGCTCGTGTGCCGACCCGAGATGAAGAAGGTGTACCCCTCCTTCCCGATGAGCCACGTCGTGGACATGCCCGATGTGCTCGAGGAGATCGAGGCATTCCGCGCGAAGCTCGCGGATCACTTCGTCACCTTCGATCCGGCCGACGTGGACGAGAAGCTGCTGCTGGACACCGCGATCGCCGCGGCGAAGGAAGGCAAAGATTTTCTCGAGTACGAGCCGCACGCCTACGGCGGATCGCGCGGCATGCCCACGCTGCGGGTCACGGTGCGCGAGGTCCTCGACATCGCCGGCGACGTCGATGGTCAGATCTACATGCGGGACTTCAAGCTGATCGATCAGTCACACATGATCGTCAGCTACGTGCCGGAACTGCCCGGCGGCGTGCCCGGCCTGAGTTCGGGTGTCGAGCGCGAACTGCAGCACGCGTTCGAGCACACCAAGGATGTCTATGTGGTGTGGAAGCCCGCCAAGGCGCCGTCGCCCTTCATCACAGAGACGGCAACCAAGATCTTCTCCTCAACCGAGGAGGCGATTGCGCACTTCGAGGCGACCGGCCTGTTCGCACAGACGAACCTCTTCGGCCACTGATCCGAGCGCACATCCAACCAAGCCGGACTGGGAAAGGGCCGCGACGGCGGAGGGACTGATTCCGTAGCCGCGACCCGGGTCAGCCAACAAATCGTGGCGGCTCGGGAGGAAGCGCGCCACGATAGCTCCATCCCGACGGGGCGCGATCGGAATCTGTGCCCCGTCGAGCGCTCTCTCTCCAGCGAGGAGCCTCGACGATCCGAATCTGACGGGGCGCCCGGATTG
>JBCBTA010000250.1:0-5257 GCA_039818905.1 Planctomycetota bacterium | reverse complement strand
GGGCGTCTGACCGGGGACATGAAGCAGTGAGAAAACTGAAAACCCGCCGTTGGGCGGGTTCTTCATGGATGATCGGGATGTCGCGGCGGTTACGGCGTTGGGACGCAGCCGAAGTCCGAGGCGAGGATCGAGAAGTCCTGGAGATCGGTGTCGCCGTCGTTGTCGAGGTCGCCGGGGCAGGCTGTCTGAGGGGGTGACGTGCCCTGAAACTCGAAGGCGCCGCAGTCGAGGACGTTGTTCGGACCGGCACCTGTGTTGAATGTGCCTTCGTCGTCCCAGTAGCGGAATGAGCCGGCGAGATCAAAGCGCATGCCGCCCGCGTTGAGATACGCTCCTGTGTCCGCCGCGTCGATGCCGAGCGAGCCGGGAGCCAGGCGGAAGTCGCCGCTGGCGGCGTCGATGAAGGTGGGCACACCGTTCACATTGTCTCCAGTGGCGTCGGCAAAGACGCTGCGGGTCGCGGTGACCACGCCTCCATTGAAGCCGACAAGCGTCTCCTGTGTTCCGGGGCCGAAGACGCAACCGAATGCCTCAACCATGCCTGCTTCTCCTGCACGGACGTAGGACGCGCGGCCGTTTCCGTCGGCGAACGTGCAGTTGAAGAGGCGGACTGTTGCCGACTGTGCGTAGACAACACCCCTGCCGCTGCCCGGGTTGCTGAACTCGCTCTGGATGACAGTGATTTCGCCACCAAACAGGGCGTCAATTGCCGTCGATGTACCGCTGCCAGAGGTGCTGTTGCCGTTGAAGACACAGCGATCCACAAGGATGGTCGTGCCCGAGTTCACAGCCAGCAAGGTGCCTGCTTCGTTTCCATTCGAGTCATTGCCGGTGAAGAGGCACTGACGGAGGACGACCGAAGAGGCGTCGTTCGCCCGCACAGCTGCACCACCAAAGGCTGTGCTCGCGACACCGCTGCGGACGGTCGCACCCTCAAGCGTCAGGTGGGACCCGTCTCGGACCTCGAAGATCGTCCCGGGGATGTTGTCGCCATCGATGATGGTCAGGTCGCGGCCCTGCCCTCGAATGGTGATGTCCTTGTTGATCAGGACGATGCCACGCTCGACGAACGTGTGTGCGTCGAGTTCCAGGATGTCGCCAGCATTGGAGTCTGCCACGCCATCTGCGATGGTTGCGTACTCGGTCCCCTGCGTGAGATTCGTCACGACTGCAGGGCCGATGGCTGCGCAGTTGATGGGCCAGTCGCGGGCTGTGCCGCTGCCCGGGTTCGCAGGGCAGTCGCAGCTGAAAACCAGGGCCGGGCTGCCGAAGCTCCAGCCATCCCAGCGAACGAGGATGGTCTCGGTCGAAGTGATGCCGCAGATGACGGTGCCGGCGGTGCCTGCGGAGAGCAGGGGCGCGCCGCCCGGATTGTCGATGAGCGCAACGACGCGATCGCCCACGCTGTACGTGTCGGGACAGGCACAGTCGATGGGCTGTGCAGAGGCGACCGCGGCGGTGACCAAGCTGGCTATCAGCGTCAGGGGTGAGTTCTTCATGGTGCAGTCCTCTCGGATCAAGTGCGAACGAGGGGTGATCACCCCCGTTCACGGCCGCCGCCGCCCTTCGGGGACACGCAGCCCAGAGAAAAGTGTGGTGTGCGTCATCGCGAGACGTGATCCACCGGCTGGGGAGGTTCCGCCGGGTCTCCGGGTAGAATCTGGGCATGACGGGTTCGGACGATCACGCAGGCGACAGGGCAGGGGCATCGCCCGAGGGCGATGCCACACTCCTGCTGTCACGCCTGGAGCGCGGTGAAGAGGATGCCGCCGAGCAACTGCTGCCGCTGGTGTACCAGCAGTTGCGGGCGATTGCGGGAAGCTATTTTCGCGGCCAGCGATCGGACCACACGCTGCAGCCGACGGCACTCGTCCATGAGGCGTATCTCAAGCTGATCCGGGCGTCCGACCAGCAGTGGTCGGACAGTTCCCACTTCTGTGCCGTGGCGGCGACCGCGATGCGCCAGATCCTGCATGATCACGCCGACGCCAAGCGTGCGCTCAAGCGCGGCGGGCCCGATGCGCGCAAGGCCGATCTTGAGGTCGATCACCTGACGACACCGTCGGGTGAGCGCAGCGTGGACGTGGTGGATCTCGACGATGCTCTCGGGCGGTTGAGTGAGCTGGACCCGCGGCAGGCGCGGATCATCGAACTGTGGTTCTTCGGTGGCCTTCCGGTGGAGCGTGTCGCCGAGGTGCTGGATGTCTCATCACGAACCGTCGAGCGCGACTGGCGCCGGGCCAAGGCCTGGCTCAATGCTGAGTTGGCCGGAGGAGACGAATGACGTCGCGCGATGTCTTCGCCCTGGCGATGGAACTCTTCGATGAGCTGTGCGATGTGCCGCCTGCGAAGCAACAGGCGGTGCTGGATGCGCGGTGCGGCGATGATCCTGAGCTGCGCGCCCAGGTCGAGCGGATGCTCAAGCAGGACGCTTCGGGCGGGGGCGCTCTCGGCGGCGAGGGTGGGGGAGCGGCTGTCCTGGCCTCGAGCCTTGCCGACGATCTCGGGACGGAGATCCCGGAGCAGGTCGGCCGCTATCGCGTCGTCCGTGAAATTGGTCGCGGTGGGATGGGTGTGGTGTACGAGGCAGAGCAGGAGAATCCCAAGCGACGCGTCGCGCTCAAGGTCATGCGCCAGGGCATCTCGACACGGCAGCTGCTGCGCCGATTCCAGCATGAGGCGCACGTCCTGGGCCAGCTTGATCATCGTGGTATCGCACAGATCTACGAGGCGGATACCGAAGCGCTGGGCAATACGGCCCTGCCGTACTTCGTCATGGAGTACATCGAGGGGGAGCCGCTTGACGTCCATGTTCGCGAGCGGGGCTTTTCCCATCGCGAGACCCTGGAACTGATGGCCCGGGTGTGCGATGCCGTGCACCACGCACATCAGAAGGGCGTGATGCACCGCGACCTCAAGCCGAGCAACGTGCTCGTCAAGGAAGAGACGACGACGACCGCGACGCATGGCTCGACGCTGATCGACTCCATCGGACAGCCGAAGATCCTGGACTTCGGCATCGCGCGCGTGACCGACGCGGATATGCAGGTGACAACCTTGCAGACGGACGTCGGGCAGATCGTCGGCACCGTGGCATACATGAGCCCAGAGCAGCTGGCGGGTGATTCACGTGTGCTCGATACGCGATGCGACGTGTACGCCCTTGGCGTCATGCTGTACCGCATGCTGAGTGGGCGCCTGCCGCACGATCTAGCGGGCAAGCCGATCGCTGAAGCGGCCAGGGTCGTGCAGCAGGATGAGCCGGCCCGGATCGGCTCGGTCGTGCCGCCGCTTCGCGGCGATGTCGAGACCATCGTCGGCAAGGCGATGGAGAAGCAAGCCGATCGTCGGTACGACTCGGCGGCACAGCTTTCGGACGATATTCGTCGGTACCTGCGCCAGGAGCCGGTGCTTGCGCATCCACCAAGCCGGGCCTATCTGTTGCGGCGCTTCGCGCAGCGCAACAAGGGACTTGTCGTTGGTGTCGCGGCGGCGTTCGTGCTGCTTGTGCTGGGCGTCATCGGCACGAGCATCGGTCTTGTGTCAGCCCTGCAGGCCAATTCCTCGCTTGCGCGCACCAACGCGGCGCTGGAGCAGGCCAATGAGGATCTCGACTCGGTATCGGACTTCCAGGCTGCGCAGCTGTCATCCATCGATGCACTGGAGATGGGCATCCTCATGCGGCAGTCCCTGCTCGATGCTGCGCCCGATGCCGAGCGTGATGACCTGAGCGCGCGACTGCAGGTCATCAACTTCACCGATCAGGCCCTCGAAGCTCTTGAAGTGAACATCTTTGAGCGGGCACTTGAGGCGGTCGATCAGCAGTTCGCTGAGCAGCCGCTGGTGCGAGCCAAGCTCTTGCAGACGCTTGCTGAGACGCTGCGCACGCTCGGAATCAACGATCTCGCTCGGGGGCCGGCGAGCGATGCCATCGAGGCATACGCACAGGAACTGGGCGAGATGTCCCGCGAGGTTGCAGGTGCTCGGCAGGAGTACGGCACGCTTCTGCTGGTCAGCAATCTGTACGAGGATGCCGGACGGGAGTTTCAAGCCGCGGCGGACATCTTTCGGGAACTTGATGGTGTAGACAGCACCGGCGAACTTGCGGCGCTCAACGGCGTGGCGGCCAGCTATCGAAACCGAGGTCAATTTGCCGACGCGATCACACTCCACCGGCGGGTACTTGATGGCCGACGACGCATCCTTGGACCAGACCATGAGTTCACGATCTCATCGACCAGAAATCTCGCGATCGCCCTCGAGGATGCGACTGAGCTCGAGGAAGCGGGAAGCCTGTTCCGTGAGGCGTATACCCGGGCACGCGAAGCGTTCGGTGACGAAGACGAACGGACGTTTGACATCGGGGCCGCTCTGGCGAGCCATCTGCTGACCATCGCGCAGTACGACGAGGCGCTGGAGCTCATCGAGCGCACGCTCACATCGCAGCGCAGGATGCTCGGTGACAGTCATCCCGAGACGTTGTCGTCGATCAACAAGCTCGCTGCAGTGCTCGACACGATCGGTCGGTACGAGGAAGCCGAAGCGTTGTACCGCGAGTGCCTGGAAGGACAGATCGAGCTCTACGGCGAAGGTGATTCACTCGTCCTGCGTTCGACCGGCAACCTCGGATACATCCTGAACCTTCAGGGGAAGTCCGAGGAGGCCGAGAAGTACTACAGGAAGGCATACGTTGGGCTTCAGCGCATGCTCGGGCCCGATCATCCGCACACTCTGACATCAGCTGGGAATCTCGCATCGCTTCTGCTCCAGCTTGAACAGTTGGAGGAGTCGGAGGAGCTGCACCTGCTGGCGTACGAGGGCCGCATGGCGGTACTTGGGCCGGACCATCCATCCACGCTGAATGCCGTCTACAACATGGGCAACATGCTGCGCACGACCGGCAAGCTCAACGAGGCGGAACCTTACCTGGAGCGCGCACTGGAGGGGTACAGCGGGCTCGGCGACGACCACATCGGCAGGCAATACTCGCTGGTCAACCTAGGCTGGCTGCGTGAGGAGCAGGGTCGATTGGATGAGGCAGCGGAGCTGATCGAAACGGCGCTGGAGAGTCGCACGCGCACGCTCGGTGCGGATCATCCGCTCACCAAGACGACTGCCAAAGAACTCGAAGAGGTCCGCGAGAAGCAGCGCGGCTGATCATTGGCCCAGCCGCTGCAGTCGGGCGTGCTCCAGGACGAGCGTCTTGGTGCCGACGTCCTCGAAACGGATCTTGGCGCGGCGGTTTCGTCCGAAGCCG
>JBCBTA010000249.1:0-5271 GCA_039818905.1 Planctomycetota bacterium | reverse complement strand
GGCTGTGGTCGATGAAGCCGGGGGTCCGCCGTGGCGCACTGGCGTGGCATGTCGCATCGATTGGGGTGCTGCTGGACCTCACGACGTGGCCCGTACACCGACGCCTGATCGAGCGACTGGCCCCGGGACCGGTGGGTTTCGCGCTGGAGTTGGGTGGGGATCGGTTGGATGACGTTGTCGCCGGGCTCGGCGTCGCTCGCGGCGTGATCGATGATGGGCGTTTGCTGGTGCGAGTGCCTTCGCATCCCGTCGCACGTGCGCTGATCGCGGCGGTGGATGAGCCACTCGTGATGGCTCGACTGTCGCGCGATGGCGAAACGCCCGTGCTTTCCGATGTCACGTTGTCGGGTCCACCTGCACCGCTCGGGCGGCCATCGACCATGCTGCTGCTGCGAGACGATGGCGGGTACGATGTGCTCCGCGAAGGCGTGATCGAGGAGCGATTCATCAGCAAGCAGCTCACCAGAACGGTGCTTTTCGTGTGCACGGGCAACACCTGCCGCAGCCCCATGGCGGCTGCTCTTGCCCGGCACGTGCTGTCGGAGTCGGCACCGCCACTCGAAACGAGGATCCTCAGCGCGGGAACCACCGCGATGGATGGCATGCCCGCCACGGTCGAAGCCGTGCGAGCGGTGCAGTCCTTGGGAGGTTTGCTGGAAGGTCATGGCTCACGCCTGCTGACACGTGAGCTCATCGGGCAGGCGGATGTGATCTTCGCGATGACCCGCTCGCACGCCGCGGCGGTCGAGTCGATGGACAGCTCCGTTGGAGACCGGCTGCACCTGTTGGACCCGACCGGAGAAGACGTGCCGGACCCGATCGGCGGACCCCAGAGCCTGTACGACGCGACGGCGGCGCGGCTCGCGGATCTGGTCCGGGTGCGCCTGGCGGAACTGGATTCGTGATGCGAGAGGACGGAGGCCATCGATGCAGCTCGTGATCGGCGCGGACCATCGAGGGTGGGAGAGTGCCCAGCGGCTGGCCGAGCGTCTGCGGATGAACGGTCACGATGTGCAGTTGCATGGCCCTGAGGCGGGCACAACGTGTGACTACCCGGAACCGGCCTGGGTCATCGGTCGCGCCGTCGCCGGCGGAGCATGCGAGCGAGGCGTGCTGCTCTGCGGCACGGGTATCGGGACGTCCATCGCGGCGAACAAGATTGCCGGTGTGCGCGCGGCGGTCGTGCATGATGAGTTGACGGCGGAACTCAGTCGGTCACACAACGATGCCAACGTGCTGTGCATGTCGGCAGATCTGCTGGGGCAGCGTCTGATCGAGAAGATCGTGGATCTCTGGATCAAGACCGAGTTCGATGGCGGGCGCCATGCGCGGCGGATCGAGAAGATCAGCGCGATCGAACAGAACACGGATCCCAAGGACGTCACTCCCTGAGTGACGCGGCGACCGCATCGATGCGACGAAGCGCCTCGCTGAATGTCTCGGCCCCATCGAGCCCCTGAAGACGACGAATTTCTCGCCGAATCACTGTGGTTCGCTCGGCACTGGAATCCTGCGCGCTGAGAATCTCGAGCATGCGAGCCCACGCGTGCCAGTACTGCTCGCTGTCTTCTGATGCATCGACGGCAACCGATCGGAACTGGGCGAACGCCTGTTCGAGTGTGCCGGCCGCTCGATGGGCTTCCGCTCGCAGGATCATGACGTCGGCGCTGGCGGGCAGTGGCCCGAGCAGCGCAAGAGCCTCGTCCGGCTTGCCCGCCAGCAGAAGTGCTTCGGCAGCCTGACGCCGGACGATGTCCGTGGACTCGGTGAATGCAGCGCATGTGTGTAGAACCTGCGCGCTTGGAAGTGCCGTGATGATGGGCTCGTCCGGAGGAAACCCGCCGGCAGAGGAGTCGATCTCGGCCCACGCGGCACGAGCGATGTTTCGTGATGTCTGTGACGCAGGGTCTCGTGAGGTGATGGCGGTAAGCGTGCTGCGCAGGGCTTCCACCTGGCCGAGCCTCGCCTCGGCGTGCGCTCGGCAATCAAGCAACTCGATCGTGAGATCACCCCTGCCTGCAAGCATCTCGATGACATCGGCAGGTCTGTCGAGCTCAAGCAGCGCATCGCAGCGGGCGAGCGTCGAGGGAGATGCATCACACGCAACGAGCAGGCGTCGAGCGATGTCGTCCGATGCAAAGCCCGCGGCTGTCCAGCGGGCAGCATCGCGCTGAGCCTGACGCAGCGCGGCGGACCACAGCGCAACGGCAGTGCGTGCTGCGGTCTCGGCCACGTCTGGTGAGCGCACCGCGTCAAGCACGGTCGAAGCCTCGCGCAGTCGCGCCGGACCATCGCTTGTCCCCAGTCGAGGGATGAGTCGTGCGACAAGGAGCAGGCGCCACTGGTCCCGTCGCGCCACGTCCTGCGGCATGGCGTGGATGAGCCGCAGTGCTTCAAGCTCGACGTCTGCCACCGGAGCCAGGAGGTCGGGGTCATCCATGGCGGCGCGCGCGGCGGTCGCGGCGATGGTCGCCGCGCGTGATGCGCGGTCGTTGTCCGGTGCCGCCTGGGCCATCTCGACCAGGGTGCGTGCGCCGGCAAGGAGATCGTGTGGGCTGTCGCCGCTCGTCTGCGCACGGCCAAGCTCGAAGAGGACATCCGGAGCTGCAGGGTCGTCCCAGCCGCTCATGCGCTCGCGTGTCGCCTGCAGCACCTGCATGGCATCGTCATGCTCACCGGCATCGTGCAGTGCGCGACCCAGCGCGGTGCCCGCAAAGGTGGGCAGATCGGAGAGTGCGGCCTCGGGGCCGCGCGCCTCGATGACGGGATCCATCGTCTGCACGATGCGTCGGAACACATCGGCACGGCGCCGATCAGGATCAGGGTTGGAGGTATCCCGTCGATCGATGAGGTCGCCGTAGCTTCGGATTGAACCGGCCGAAATGCGCGTCTGCTCATTTGGCCGATCATCGAGATCCATGCGGTGATTCACATCAATCGTAAGCAGGAGCAGCCGCCAGTCGTGGATGCCGGCTGGATTGACGAATGGCTCGCGCTTCGTGGCTTCGAGCAGCGCCCGCCGAGCCGCGGCTGTTCCATCGATACGCTGCACCGTCTTGAGACGAAGCAGAGCGATTCGTTCATCGAAGTCGAGAGCAGGATTCCGCAGTTGGGGCGTTCCGGCGAGCATGCGCGACGCGCCGTCGAGGATGCCGGGGACGGTCTCGGTGTGACCATTGAGCAGCAGGGCGTGCGCGAGCAGGAGCCCACGTTCCATCTCGGCCCAGTCCGAGACAGGGTCAATGTCCGCGGCCATGCGCGCGGCGGCTTCGGCGAGGTCGCGCTGGGCTCGGACGTCGCGCTCGGTCGCCGCGAGCCAGAGTGACGCCCGCACGATGCGCAGCGGCAGAACGACCTCTGCGCGGAGGATTGCCTCACGGACATCACTGTCGTTCGGCGTTGCGGCTCCGGCGTTGCGCTGGCGATCAATGTCATCGACCACGGTTTCGATGGCGCGGCGGGCCCGGTCCGCGGTGACGACCACGTGCGCGGCGGTGACGCGCAGGGCATCGATGTCGGTCCGTGCCGGGAGCCCGAACTCGACGGCGAGCGGATCGATGCGCCGAGCGAAGTCCATCCAGAGTTCGACATCCTCGGCCGCCTCACCGGCGGCGCGAAGCGTCGTGTGTTCGACGGCAGGTGGCGTGTCCGGTGCGGCGGCCCGCCATTCCTTCGGCAGTGTCGCCTGTGCGATGGGCTCTGCATGCCGAACGAGTGCGGCGGTCGGGTCGGGCTGCTGCTCCTGTGCGATCGTGGTCCCGGTGAGCAGGCCGATGGTCAGTAGGCCGGCAGCACAGAGGGAACGAGAACTAGGCATCCGGCGTCGCAAAGCGCACCTCCGTGAAGCCTGCTCGTCGAAGTGCGTTGAAGGCGCCGAGCGCATGTTCCCACCGGCCGCCAGGCATGGGTCGAATGATGAATCGCTGATCGCCGGGAAGCGTGTCGCCGCGCATGTCGCGCGATGTGCGGTACAGCGACTCGTACGTCTCCGCCTCGGCGAGGTCGGGATCCTCCGACTGCAGGACGTACTCATTCTGGCCGTCGCCGAAGGAGTGGACCTCGATGGTGATGGGGCTCATGGGCAGCGCGAAGGGATCGACGACGTTCGCGGCGCTGGTGGTGCGCTTGGGAAGATCGAGTTCGAACGCCGCCTCGGGCTCGGAGAAATCGCTGATGAGCATGAAGTAGATCATCAGCAGGAAGACGACATCGATCATCGCGGTGAGGTTCAGTCGTGTGACGGGCTTGGCACTGGCACGGACGGCCCGTTCGCGTGATGCAATCGATGGCACTTCGGTCATTCGTCGTCCTCCGACACGGTCACGAGGTGCACGCGAGATACGCCGGCATCCGCGACAGCTCGAAGTGCGGGGTAGACGCGAGCGTAGTTCTCGGTGCGCGCTGCGCGGACGAGCACGAGCAGTTCGGGCTGGCGGGCGGCCGTCGCGGCAATGGTGTCGCCAAGCGATGCCAACCCGTCATCGGACTGCCGGAAGGTGTCGGATCCGAGCCGGTAGTCTCCGCCAAGGGCATTGGCCCTGTCGGCAGGGACGACGTTGACGATGGCGACCGCTTCGTCACCCAGCTCGGCGGCGACGGCATCGAGCAGGCGCGGCAGCTCCATCTCCAGCGATCGATGCCTGCTGATCTGCGCGACGAGCAGAAAGAAGATGATCAACAGGAAGACGATGTCGATCATCGGCGTCATGTTGACGGTGAACTGGGCGTCGGCGTGGCGCAGGCGTCGGCGCATCAGGCGGCTCCTGCGCGTTCCTTGGTCGCCTTGGCATCGGGGGCCGGGCGGAAGCGGTTGATAAGTTCCTCCGCCGCGCGCTCGGCCTGGAGCGCATGTCCGTCGATGGCGTTGCGAAGCAGGGCGTATCCGGCGAGGGCCGGGATCGCGACGACGAGTCCCCAGAAGGTCGTCGTGAGCGCGGTGCCGATGCCGGCGGCGAGTCCGACGGGGTCGGGCGTGCCACCCGCGGCGACGATTTCGCGGAAGGCGAGAATCATGCCGTAGACCGTGCCGAAGAGGCCGATCATGGGCGCGACGTTGCCGATGACGTTCAGCGGCTCGATGCGTCGCATGCGCCGGAGCAGACGTTCCTCGGCGACCTGCTCGGCTGCACGGAGCATTGCGGCGTGTCCATGTGCCGACTCCATCAGCGCCGTCTGCATGACGTCACCGAGGTCGGACTCGGAGTCGCGTGCGGCTTCGGCGGCCTGGCGATGCTTGCCGCCGTCGATGAGCGTTCGCAGATTCTGTGCGAG
>JBCBTA010000248.1:0-5329 GCA_039818905.1 Planctomycetota bacterium | reverse complement strand
TCCGAGCTGTACGGGACGCAGGAGGCGCTGCTCGCGTCCTACGCCGATGAGGCACTGCTGCAGTCCGGCGGCAGCGTCACGATCCCGGGTATGTACATGGAGGAGATGTTCCTCGCGGACATGCTCCGGTGGATCGGCGTCGAGCCGGACTTCGTGCAGGTGGGTGACTACAAGGGCGCGAGCGAGATGCTGGCGAACTCGTCGCCGAGCCCGGCATGGGAAGAGAACATCTCGCAGCTGCTCGACTCGCTCTACGGCACGATGGTGCGGGCGCTGCGCACAGGCCGGGACATGGATCGCAACGCTGTTGAGCGTGCGCTGACGGAGTGCTTCTTTGCCGACGGAGCGCGGGCCATCCGCGTCGGCATGATCGACGCTGAGATCGACCGACTGGACCTGCGGACCCATCTGGAGGACTTCTACGGCGACACGGTGACGTACGACACCAACGTGTGGAAGACGAACGCAGACATGCCGGATTTTGCTTCGATGGGCATGTTCGAAGCATTCGGCACGATGATGCGAATGCTCTCTGAGACGGGGCCGCGCGCGACGACGCGTGACACCATTGCGATCGTCCACATCGACGGAGCGATCGTTGACGGTGAGTCATCGTCGAGCTTCCTTGGTACCTCCACCGTTGGCGCACTCACCATGCGCAAGACGCTCAAGAAGATCGAGGACGACGACAACATCAAGGCTGTGATCGTCCGCATCGAGTCGCCCGGTGGCAGCGCGACTGCCAGCGAGAACATCTGGCGCGGTTTGCAGCGTGTGCGCGAGGCCGGCAAGCCCGTGTGGGTCAGCGTCGGCTCGATGGCGGCGTCCGGCGGCTACTACATCGCCGTGGCTGGTGAGCGGATCTATGTGAGCCCGAGCAGCATCGTCGGGAGCATCGGTGTGGTCGGCGGCAAGCTGGCCATGGAGGGTCTGTTCGACAAGCTGCGCATCAACGTTGTGCCGCGGACGCGTGGGCCCAGAGCCTCGATGATGAGTGGCCTGACGCCGTGGGAGGATGAGCAGCGCGATCTCATCCGTCAGCGGATGACCGAGACGTACGACCTGTTCGTCAAGCGCGTGCAGGCCGGGCGTGACCGCATCGACATCGATCGCACCGCGGAGGGAAGGCTGTTCACGGGCGACCGAGCGGTGGACCTGCGGATGGCGGACGCCGTTGGCGGTCTCCAGTTGGCCCTCGCCGACCTGGCGGAGGAGACGGGCCTGCTCGACGGCGAGTTCGACGTGATGGACTATCCCGCGCCGAAATCCTTCGAGGAGGTCATCGAGGAGATGTTCGGCGTACGCGGCCCCGGCGGTGCACAGGCCGACGCCATGCTCGGCGCAGTGCGGGCGGCGGTTGGTGAAGACGCCTGGCGCCAGATGCAGGATCCGCTACGCGCGATGTTCGAGATGCGTGATCAGCCGGTGCTGCTGACGATGCCGCGGGCGCTGATCTTTCGGTAGGACGGCTCCAATCGGCCTGATCGATTGGGCCTGATCAGCTCAGCAGTGGACGCTTGTGCCCCGGCAGTGCCGAAGGGCGGGCGGCCTCTGCGCGCTCGATGGCGATGCGGGCGCGCTTCCACAGTCCCGCGAGGGACGAGAAGATGCTGAGTGCGCCGAAGATGACGACGAGCGTGCAGACCCAGAAGGCAACCGTCAGGACGGCGCCGAGCGGCCCGGTCGTCAGATGTGCAAACCAGCCCGTCATCTCGTTGATCTTGCTGAGCAGGACGACTGGGCCGACGAGCGAGGCCACGATCAGGGCGTGACGCCCGAGCTTGTATGCCTCGTCACGTAGGGCCGGGGACGGCACGCGGTGCAGAAGATCCGCGAGTCGCCGTGTGGTCGCACGGACGAAGAGGCCGACGGTCAAGCCGAAGCCTCCAAGAATGAGCACCTGCACGGCGGGGAAGCCCAGTCGGTCGGCCGCACCGCCGGGCGTCGGCACGATCACCGACGCGAAGTACAGTGCGACGAAGATGACCGCGCCCCAGACGCTGCGGCGCAGGATGGGGAGCTGGGCCGTGGTCCGCACGGTTTCGTCCGGGTTGGGTTCGGCGAGCGCGAAGAGGTGCACGCCACGGATGAGCGCGGTGCAGGCGCATGCGATCATCAGGATGGTCATGCTTCCGAAGATCGGGCTGAGCAGGAACGACGCAAGCAGATCGTGTCCCTGGAAGTGCTGCACCAGAAGGGACGTCGTCAGCAGTGCGACGGTGGTGATGGTCCATGCCGCCGCGGCCCAGGCGCCGATGCCGGCGAGGCGCATCCCTTGGAGCACCTGGCGGAGCCATGTGTGGCTGGCCTGGGCGAGCAGATCGGTGCGCGGTCTGTCCACCATGGGGGCCCCGCATTCGGGGCACCTGCCTGCGGTGTGGAGTCCTGTGAGGTCGTAGCCGCACTGTGCGCACGCGCGCGTCGGCGCGTGGCGTGTGGATCCATCGGAGGCTCGGAGTGAGAGGTCCATCGCGGCGGTGGTTCCCGCCGCGTCGTCAGGTCATCGCGGCGGCAAGATCGTCTTCCGAGGCGTCGAGATTCGAGTAGACCTTCTGAACGTCGTCGTTGTCCTCGAGCTTGTCGATGAGCCGAATAACCTTGCCGACATCCGCACCGGCGATCTCGGTGGTCGTGACGGGCTGCATCGTGAGCTCAGCGGAACCCACCTGGATATCGGCCGCGTCCACGGCCTCCTTAACGGCGATGAAGTCGGTGGGGGCCGTTGTGATGGTCCAGACCCCGTCTTCGAGGGCGCAGTCCTCAGCTCCGGCCTCGATGGCGGCATCCATGATCTGCTCCTCGGTCGTGGAGTCCTCCTCGACGGTCAGGATGCCCTTGGCCTCGAAGAGATAGGCCACGGAGCCTGAGGTGCCGAGATTGCCGCCACCCTTGGAGAAGATCTCACGCATCTCGGGCGCGGTGCGATTGCGGTTATCGGTCAGGACATCGACGAGGATGGCGACACCCCCCGGGCCGTAGCCCTCGTACCGCACGCTCTCGAATTTGGCCGCATCGGAGCCGGCGCCACTGCCCTTGTCGATGGCCCGCTGGATCGTGTCCTTGGGCATGTTGGCCGCCTTGGCCTCTTCGATGGCGTAGCGCAGGCCGACATTGGCGTCGGGATCAGGGCCGTTGCGTGCGGCGACCATGATGGCCTTGGAGCACTTGCTCCAAGTCTTGCCCTTCTTGGCATCCATCCGGGCCTTCTTGTGCTTGATGTTCGCCCACTTGCTATGCCCAGCCATGGCCGTGCGTCTCCATCGAATGGCGTCAGGGGGTCGGTTCAGGTGTCGCCGCGGGGGGGTGGTTGACGGGTCCGTAGATTGGCGCAAGCGCAGGCTCGAGATCCTGCCGCGCGGCATCGGCCTTTGATCGGGCAGCGCTCTGGACGCTCTGCAACTCCTCCAGCGTCTGCACACCGAAGCCCTCGGCTTCGTCATTCTGCAGCGCGCTTTGGGCAGCCGCGATTGCCTGGTCCCACGCGACGATGGCCTCCTCGCGCTGCCCGGCCCGCCACAGTGCATCCCCCAGATGATCGTGCATGACGGGGCCGCCGATGAGCTGTGTTCCACCGCGCTCCAGGCTGACCAGACGGAGTGCCCGACGCAGCAGCGAGATCGCTCCCGGGCGGACAACCTCGCCCGTCGCATCGACCTCGTCGAAGATGACTCCCTGGGCGTACCGTGCCCAGCCCATCGAATCGACGATGTGTGCGGCATCGGGTTCAAGCGCGTACGCGGTCTCGACCATACGCACGGCTTCATCGATGCGCTCACCACGGACGAGCAGCCGGTATCCAAGGTTGTTGTTCGCGTTGATGTGATCCGGGTCAACCGCCAGCGCGAGCTCGTCGAAGCCGTCGGCAAGGTGCTTGGCGCCGACGCGGTTGAAGGAGTTGGCCATGTCGCTGGCGGCATCGGCTCCGCTGAGGGAGACACCTCGGAAGTTGGTCGAAAAGAAGTCACCCAGGGCGATGGCGATTTCGGTGGGTGCAGCAGCCTCCAGGATGGACTCGCCGAGATCGATGAACGCCTCGTTGCTTGCGTCGGTCTCGTCGATGATCGCAAGGTCACGCGCGATCACGAGAGCGGTGGCCATGAGCCGTGGTAGGCGCTGCTGGTCATCGATCGTCTCGATCGCGCGCAGCATGACGGCGCTTGCCTGCTGCCACCGGCTGATCACCATGTCGCGATCGGCCGGGAGGGCAAGCGTGCGCGACTGCAGGCGCGTGCGGCCGCCGGCGGTGGGCAGGACGTTGCGCAGCCAGAGGTTGGTCCCGAGGGTCACAAGGGCGCGCTCTGCATGGGCGGGATGCAACTCGAGGAACCGTTCAAGTTCCGGGAGGGTCTCAAGGTAGTGTGTCTGACTCTTGGCAAGGACAACGAGATATCCGAGAGAGCTGTCCTCACTCAGATCAACACCCTGGTACAGCGCGCGGAACAGCGGGACGGCATCCTGTGTGCCGATCTGGGATGACAGCACGGTCTGCAGCAATTCACGCGCGAGCGCGTTGCCCCAGACGCGGAGTTGATCACGATCGACGGTGTCGTCGTTCAGCGCGATCTCCGCCTGTTCCAGGGCACGGGTCATCTGCCCCGTACGGATGAACAGAAGGGTCCGCTGTCGGGCAAGCTCGGGAGTGGCTGGGCGGCGTGACAGTCGGTTGATCGCGATACGATCGGCCATCTCCTCGTCGTCGAGGTGCGTTCGGTAGACCCGCTCCAGTGACACGGAGACCTCGTCGTCGCCGGGGAACCGCGCAAGCCAGCTGCTCAGCAGTTCCACAGCAACCTGTGGCTCGCTCTCGCGCAGCCCGACCTCGGCAGCCCAGATCACGAAGACGGAGAGGCCCGGGTAGCGGTCGCGCTGTTCGCGGAGCCAGTTGTCCGCCCGGTCCAGCGCGTCGGCGCTCATCCAGAGGCGGACCAGCGCCCCAACGATGTCCGGATCCGCCGGATAGGCCCCGTCGAGCTCCAGCAGGCGTCGCTCGGCGATGTCGGTCTGCCCGCGTGCTCCGAATTGCTGGGCCCGCAGCAGCCGCAGAATGCGTCCCTCCGGCAAGACGTCTCGCAGCGTGCTGAGTGTCTCGCGGAAGCGCGTTTCATCACCAATGGGGCTCGTGGGGGCGTCGAGACGAAGGCGAAGCGCCTGCGCCTGCTCCCAGCGTGGAGCGAGACTAATTGCGCGATCCGCCGACGCCGACGCCTGTTCGATCTTGCCGGCCTGCAGCGCGGTGGCGGCTGCGTGCTGGTGGGCAATGGCAAGGAGTGTTTCGGAGTCCGTGGTCACCGGCGCTTCGATGACAGCGAGGCTCGCAGCCGGACCGGAG
>JBCBTA010000247.1:0-5361 GCA_039818905.1 Planctomycetota bacterium | reverse complement strand
GTCGCGCCAGGAAGCACTGCAGCGAGCTCATGCCGCCGTCACCCGCATCGGGCGCGACGTGCAGAGCGCGGTTCGCGAAGGTGACCTCTTCTACGCGCGGGTCTTCATCGTTGACGAGGATGACCGCGGCGCGGCGCGGGACGAGATGCTGATCTTCGGCAACTCCATGCAGCTCGTGCGACCGACATCCGACGTACCCGAAGGCGGCGCGTACGAGATTCAGTACCGCGTTGCTCCAGACGGTGGGGGAGCGCGAGCACGGGCCGCCCGTCGCGACGGGCAGGTGCTGGGCCTGCGTCTGTGGCGCCGCGTTGATCCGATCCCGGATGAGACGCCGGATGGTGGCGGCGTGGTCTTTCCGGTCGTCACCGGTCTCACGGCACTCTCCTTCGAGGCGTTCGATGGCGAGTCCTGGAAGCCGGAGTGGGACTCCGATCGAGACGGGTATCCGCATGCCGTGCGCATCGCAGCGACGGCAATCTCAACCGACGGTCGCTTTCGTGAGACCGCACGGCGGGTCGTCGCGCTGGATCGTGTGCCCCTGCCGTATGTCAAGGTGCGGGCTGCGGATGAGGATGAGAACGGAGGTGGCCGGTGAGGCGCACGCCGCGGCGAGGCTTCGCCACCGTCATCGTGCTCCTGGCGATCGCCATCGCAACGGTGGTGCTGATCGATCTGCAGTCGTCGGCGCTGCGCCAGGCGACGGCCGGTCGTGAAGCAGTGGCGCGCGTCCGGGCCGAATGGGCCGCACGCGCCGGGCTTGAATCCTCCATCAGCGTGCTCGGCAACGAGGCGGAGCTCAACTCGGAGAATGTCACGGCGTATCAGGTCTACGACGCCCTCGATCGCGTCGCCGCGGGACAGCTCAAGGGCGTCGAGTTCGAGGTGTATCACACCGAAGGCGAGGATGAGCGGCTGGGAGTGGCCGACGCGCACGTGAAGGTCAACGTCAATCTGATGAGCTTCGACGACCTGATGGAGCTTGTCGGCATGACCGAGGACACCGCCGCGGCCATCCTCGATTGGATCGATGAAGACGACCTCGTCCGCGACCTCGGGGCCGAGGACGGGTACTACCTTCAGCTGCCGTCGCCCTACGAGCCTCGAAACGGGTTCATCCGGTCGCTGCTCGAGCTGGAACTCGTGGCGGGCGTGCGCAGCGAGGACGTGCGTGGAGAGGACTGGAATCTGAACGGTCGGCTGGATCCCAACGAGAACGACGGCGACACCACCTGGCCGCCCGACGACGCCGACGGCGTCCTTGATGCGGGATGGTCGGAGTTCATCACCGCCGAGAGCGTCGATGTCGGTCTGGGCATCAGCGGCGAGGAGCGACTTCTGCTGCTCGATGCCGACGAGCGCCAGCTGCAGGCCAGGGTCGAAGGCCTCGATCCGCTGCAGGCCCGCGTGATTCTGGATTATGCCAACCGCGAGGGTGCCCGGGTCGAGGATCTGATTGGCACGCCCTTGGTGACGATTGCCCAGACGGTGCCAGGACTTGGCGCACCAGCGCAATCCGTGCGCGAGCTGGAGGAGGATCAGCTGCAGACGCTGATCGACGAGACCACGGTCCGCGATCCCGACGACGGCCCCGCACCGGGGCGGCTCAACATCAACACCATCGAGCGCGAGGTGCTCGACTACGTCACCTCGCTGTCGGCGGGGCAGGCCGATCAGCTGATCTTCGTGCGCGACAGCAGGCCGGAGGGATTCGTCGGTTTGCTTGATCTTCTCAATATCATTGACCCTGGCACGTTGGTCGAACTGAGCAGGATTCTTGATACGCGGAGCAACGCCTTCGTCGTCACGGCCCGCGGGCGTGACATCAACACGGGTATCGAAGCGGAGATCATCGCGACGATCGAGCGCACGTCGCTTCCCATCGTCATCACGGAGTTGACGGTCCGGTGAGTGAGCAACGAGACAAGGCACAGGAAGGCGGCGGACGCCTGCGTCGAGTCGCTGTCGTCCACGAGCGGGCATCATCGCTCGTCGTGGCCGAACGGAGCGACGGCGCGCCGCGCATCGTCGAGGTGCGTCAGGTCGATGTCAGCAACCCCGAGCAGCTGCGCAAGGAGATGCATCGGCTCAAGGCCGATCGTGTCATCCACCTCGTGCCGGCATCGGAGACCGTCGTCCGCCTCATCGAGATTCCCGGCGGCGACGCTGAGCACATGATCGACGCGCTGCACCTGCTCGCCGAGGCTGAGTTGCCGGACACGGCTCCCGCCCACCGGCGCGGCGCGGGCGTGCTCCCTCTGCCCGCCAGCGGCGGGCATCGCGCAGCGCTGCTGGCGGCGTGGACCACCGAGCCTGGCGACGAGAGCATCGATCTTCCCGAGGAGCGCTGGACCAGCGAGGTGTGCGCCCTGCCGTGGCTGCTGGGCAAGCACGCTGGGGCATTTGCATTCACCGCGGATCGGCGCACCGGCTCGGTCGCGATCACCGGGCGTCAGGAGACGCGCGGCGTCGTCCGGGCAACACGCGTCGATGGCAGCGACACACACCGCTTCGTCTCCAGCGTGCAGTCCGCGGTCGCCGAGTGCGGCATTGATGCGACGAACATCCAGTCGGCCGGTGACGCCATCACCATGCTTGACGACGCATCGGCCACCGCGCTCGCCGAGCACGCGCCGGGGCAGTCCATTGATGCAACATGGCTGAATCGTTACGGCGTCGCGGCGGGCGCTGCGATTGGTGCGCTTCGCTCGGGCACCGCCGGCGCACCGCTGTTCGACCTTCGCCGCCAGCCGCCACGGCGCCACATCGGCGCCGGCGAGCGCACCGTGCGCTGGCTGGTCAGACCGGTGAACGCGGGCGCATTGGTCGCGCTGGGACTGCTCGCAGTCCTCCTCGTGCCATACGCCTCGGCCCAGATGCGCAAGGGCGTGCTGGAGGGGCAGCTGCAGCAGGTGCGTGAGACAGTCGGCGATATGGGCGAGCTGCAGCGGCGCTCGGCCTTCTACGCCGCGCTTGAGGACCGGCGCTGGCCGATGACCAAGCTGCTCGCGGACATCGCCAGCGCGATGCCCGTCGGTGTGCAGGCGGAGTCGATCACGATCACCGCCGGCGAGCGCTGGACGCTTCGCGGCACGGCTGAGCAGTCATCGCTCATCAGTCAGTTCGTGGCCAACCTGAATGACAGCGGTGTGTTCCAGGCCAACCAGGCTGGGCGCGAGAGCACCGAGGAGGGTGTGGAATTCGACCTCGAGGGCTTTGCGCCCGGGCGCTTCTCCGCAGCCTCCGAGCTCGATGACTTCAGCGAACAGACACTTTCGATTCGTCTGTACGGGGAGGAAGTCCCACTGGTGCGCGTCTCCACGGATGAGGAAGGTGAGGACGGATCGAGTGGGGGATCCCGCAACGCGTCGCGCACCGGCGGCGGTCGCCGCTCGATCTTCTCCGGATCCGGAGACCGCAGCCCCGAGCCGGAGCCGGTGCCGGAGGCGTTGTCGGATGAGCAGATCGGTGAGATGGACCGCACCGCGACCATGAAGGAGTTCGGCGATCGGCGAAGAGCATCCAATCGGTCCGACATCGACGCTGAGACGCGCCAGCGTCTCGAAGGCGAGGTCGAGAAGTTGCGGAATCGGCTGCGTGAGTTGAAGGGGAGCTGATGGCGCGACTTCGTGACAGATGGAAGAGCCTGCCGCGGTCGGCTCGATGGCTTGGGATCTTCGGGGTCATTCTGCTGCTGCACTTCCTGGTCGTTGAGCCGCTGCTGGATCAGACGGCGCGGGCGAACGTGCAGGCGGATCGTGCCGCGACGGAGCTCGCAGCGTTCCGTGAGCAGGCGGGCTCGCTGCAGGCCGCGGCGAACACCATCAACATCGGAACGACCTACTTCGGTGAGGTCGCGATGCCGTCATCGAGGACCGCCGCAACGACTGCAGCCCAGGATCGGATCGACGCGGTCATCCGAAGCTACGACGTCGAGAGCTGGAGCGTGCAGTTGCAGCGCCCAACGCCTCTTGGGCAGAAGGTGGCGCCGGACCTGGTGGATACGGATGTCGATGAGCTGCAGTACATCCAGTTCAACCTGCAGATCTCAGCACGTGCCGACGTGATCATGGACGTGATCTCCGATCTCGAGCGCTCGCCCGAGCTGACCACCATCAGCCAGATCCGCATGCAGCGTTCGGACGAGGAGCAGGCCATGGTGCAGGCGACAATCCTGCCGGTGACATGGATCGTCGTGCCCAAGGAGGTGCAGCGCTGATGGCGCAGGACGCACCGATGACCTGGCGCGATCTTGGTCCACTGTCGTGGTGCGCCATCGGCGCAGCGGTGCTCGGCATCGTCATCGCCACGACGACGATCTTGCCGCTCACGAGCACGCTGCTCGGTGACCACTCGGTGGACGTCGGGGAGACCTCGGCGGAGCAGGAGCAGCGCCTGGAGAAGTTCAACGAGCAGCAGGCCCGCGAGATCGCGAGGCTCAAAGGCCGTTCGATGTTTTACGTGCCGCCACCGCCGACGGAGCAGGAGCCGGAGCCGGAACCCGAGCCGGAGGTCGTGGACACGGGGCCGCCGCCCAAGCCGACGCGCTACGCCGGTCCGGATGTCGTGGCGGTGGTCAACGGGCAGATCTGGTTCGACAACGACCGCGTGCTGAACGTGGGAGACGAAGGCGGCGGTGTGCGCGTCGTCAGCGCGGAGAACGCGCCGTGGACAGTTCGCGTCGAGTGGCGTGAGGTGGAGTTCGATGTCGAGCTGTTCGAGCGAACGACAGAGGCGTTCCTTGCGGAGCCCGAAACGAGCGAGGATGAATCGTGAAGGGACGTGGTTGTCACATGAGCGGAATGCACCGTGTCGTTGCTCTGGTCATCGGATGTACCGTCGCGATGTCCGCGGGAGCACAGGATGCGCAGGAGATGGAGCGCGATGAGCTCGGCCGACGCATCACCACAGGGATGACCACGACGCTGGCGTTCAAGAACGTCACCGTCGAGCGGCTCATTCCCTTCATCGTCGAGTCCACCGGCAAGGTCGTGGTGCCAAGGCAGGAAGTCCTTTCGCGGCGCATCACCATCCTCAACGATGAGCCGATCCCGCAGCAGGACGCGCTGGATCTCGTCTTCCTCGCGTTGCAGCAGGAGGGCATCGCGGTCGTCGAGACCAAGGAGATCATCACCCTGCGCGACATCGCCGAGATCAGTCGCCAGGATGTGCCGGTCATCAGCAGTGATCAGTCCGTGCTGCAGCGCCGGGATTACGGCACGATTGCCGAGAAGGTCTATCCGCTGGCATTCTCCAACGCCGAGAAGATCTCCGAACTCATCGAGGACACTCTGCCGTAATCCCGGCGCTGCAGCACGGACTGATCACTGCTGATGACCGGCACATCCTGGCGACTGATCT
>JBCBTA010000246.1:0-5362 GCA_039818905.1 Planctomycetota bacterium | reverse complement strand
CTTTCCGATCCTGCCGTGCAGGTCATCGTCACCGGCCCACGCACCGGTACGGGCGCGGGTGAGGCGGTGCTCACACGAACGGACCAGTGGCGCACCTCCGTGGGCGCGGACCTCGCGATCAACGCAAACTTCTTCGGCATCATCAGCGGATCCGAGGCGGACATCGTCGGACTGAGTGTCAGCGATGGCTCGGTCATCTCGCCCGTGCGGACATTTGGGGGCCAGCCCGATCCTGCGCTGGTCTTCACCGACACGGGCGCACAGGCGGGGCGCATCAGCAACCTGACCGGCGTCACACACGCCGTCGCGGGTGTTGGCGGCTCCTCGACCGACAGCGACCCCGGCACCATGCTGGTGCTCGACGGCGTCAACCTCGGCGCCACTGCGCGTGTCGCACCTGGCACAAAGAACCCGCGGACTGCGGCGGGCGTCAGCGCCGATGGGCAGACGCTGTACCTCGCCGTCATCGATGGGCGTCAGAACGGCTGGTCCAACGGCGTGACGCTCGCCGACCTCGCGCAGATCATGATCGACCTCGGCGCGGACGACGCCATCAACCTCGACGGCGGTGGCTCAAGCAGCTTCATCGCCGACATCGACGGCACGCTGCATGAGAATCGGCCGAGCGACGGCGCCCATCGGGCGGTCGCCAACCATCTCGGCATCGCCATCTCGACGAGTTCGAACCTCATCGCGGCAGACAGCTTTGATGTACCGCCCTACACCACCGGCACATCGCTCAACGGCCAGAACCCGACGGTCGGCCCTGGATGGACCGGTGCCGGCAGCAGCGCGTGGTCGGTCGGCACCGCCAACCTGCAGCCCGACACCGGAACGCTGCTCCGTGTCGAGACCTCGTACGAAGACAACTCGACTGGCAAGGGACAGTTCATCGCCAACCCGACGGACTTCTACCGCGCGGGCCATCACGGGATGGACACCTACGCGCCCGCCGACACCTACTTCATGAGCTTCTTCGTCAACCCGGGCAGCGGCTTCCTGTCATCAGGCTCACGTGAGCACGCTGTCGTCGGCTTCACCAACTTCTTCAACGAGGGCGCTTTCGAGAACACCAACTCGGACGACGTCTTCGGACTCTTCGCGGGGTTCCGCGGGGATGACGCTGGCGCCCTACCTGGGCAGGCCGACCTGATCCTCCGCGCCCGCAACGGCGCCGGCGACCTGCAGGACACCGTCCTCGTCGCCAACGTGCAGGCCAGCACCTATCACGTCATCTACAAGCTCGAGGTCAACGCAGCCGGCAGCGACGACGTCGTCACATGGTGGGTCAACCCGAGCGATCTCTCCAGCGAAGCCGCCATGACCGGCAGCGCTGTGGCCACCGGCGTCGTCAACACCGATGCCATGACCGCCAACGATCAGATCGATCGACTCTTCGTGCTGGCCAACAACTGGGCCCGCGTCTTCTTCTGGGATGAGACGCGCATGGGGTACGACCTGGCGTCCGTCGTCAACGTCGCCACGCAGCCTGATCCCGAGCCGGTCGGCACCACCAGACCCATCCGCGGCGCATGGCTGCGTCCTCCCGGAAGCACGCTGCTCACCGAGATGGTGCTCGACAAATTCGCCGAGGCGGGCGGTACGGATCTCTTCCTCGAGACGTTCTATCACGGGCTCTCGACCAGCAAGTCCGACATCTTCAACGACCGCTTCTCCACCGACGTCCTGCTCGAGACCATGGAGCTGGCACATCAGCGCGGCATCCGCGTGCACGCATGGCTTGAAGCGGCGTACTGGTCCTTCAGTGGTTCGGGCCTGTACATCCTCAACCAGAACCCCGACTGGAAGGTCGTTGATGACGACGGCGCAACTGACATCGGTGATCAGTCCGGACAGATCTTCGTCAACCTCGGCAACCCCGGTGTCCAGGCCATGCTCCAGAGCTACTGCGAGGAGCTCGCCTCGAAGTACCCGATGCTCTGGGGCGTGCACACCGACTACCACCGGTTTCCGCTCGACAATGACGGCTCCGATGGCCAGATCGGTCCGTACAGCTTCGATACATGGAGCCGCAACGAATTCCAGTCGATCTACGGCGTAGATCCCCTGACCAGCGCACGGTTCCCGGCAGATCCCTTCTACGACGAGTTCGTGGAATTCCGGCGCAACGGCATCGGGCTCGCCGCGGAAGCGATGCTCAACGGCGTGCTGGCCGGCGATCCCGGCAAGATGTTCTCCGGTGCGATCTTCGCGACCGCCATCGCCGACCGCTTCTGCAATCCCAACAGCTCGCAGTTCGTCAAGATGCAAGACTGGCCCACATGGGCGGCCAACGGCTGGCTACCCATCGCCGTACCCATGGCCTACGGCACGAGCACCACCAGCATCCGCAACGATCTTCAGGCCGCCAACAACCAGGCCCTGAATCCCTGCGGCACGAGCGGCAACACCGAAGCAAACGCACGTGTCATCGCAGGACTCGCCATCATCAACCCGTCGAGCCGACCTGGCATCACGAGCCAGCTCAATGTGGTTTACGGCGAGAACATCGATTCCTTCATCTGGTTCGAGCTCAACGCCCTCGTCGTCTCACAGCAGAACATCGACGACATGGCGAACTACATCCTCAACAACGGTCCGTTCCAGGAGTCGGACTTTGACATGGACGGACGCATCGATGCGGATGACTGGGATGCGTTCTTCAGTGTCTACACCGGGACGCCCTTTCAGTCCTCCGGCCCGCTCGACCTGACGGGCGATGGCACGGTGGACGACGATGACCAGGAGTTCTTCCTCTCTCAGTTCCGCGCCTTCCGCTTCGGCGAAGACGGCAACCTCGGGGAGGAGGAGTACCAGGCCGTGCTGGATGCCTTCACCGGCGTCGGTGAGAACTGGCCGCTGCACCTCTTCGATCTGACCGGTGACGGCGTCGTGGACTGCGCGGATGTGACGCGGATGCGCACCATCCTCACCGAGCACGTCGGCTACGACATCAACCCGGATGTCGATGGCAACGGCGTGGTCGATGGCATTGACATCGGGACATTCCAGGGCCTGCTCGTGCTGAGCGATCCCCGAACCGACCTCAACGGGGATACGTCCTTCGACTACCTCGATATCGCCGCGTATCTCAACGCCATCGACAGTGCCTGCCCGTGACGCTTGTCGGGATCGATATCGGGGGCAGCTCCGTCAAGGGTGTGCTCCTGCGAGAAGGTGCCATCACGCGCGATGCGCAGAGCGCCTCGTACACACGCCCTGATATCGACACGTTGCGCGGCGCCTTCACGTCCGTCGCCGATGCGCTGCTTGATGATGCCGCGTGCGCGCAGGTCGGCATCTGCACACCGGGCATCCTCGATGCCGACGGCAACACCGTGAAGCTGTCGGTCAACCTGCCGGGACTCAACGGCATGCACCTGCCGACGGAGATGCACCGCGTCTTCGCGGGACAGCCGCGGGTTGATGTACTGCCCGATGCGTGCGCCTCCGCCTTCGGCCACTGGTCCGCTGCGCGATCGCCCGGACGCATGCTCGCACTCGTCATCGGCACCGGCATCGGCGCATGTGTCCTCGATGACGGCGTCCCGCTGCACGTCGTGGACGGAAGCCCCGGACACATCGGGCAGATCGACGTCGGCCACGTCGGCACGGGCCCCGCGCCCATCGGCCCCGATGGCGGACGCGGGTCGCTGGAGGCGTTCATCGGGGCGGCGGCGCTCACCGAACGGTTCGGGTCCGATCGACTTCAGGGGTGGCTCGACGCACCGGATGACGATCCGGCCTTCCTCGCGCTGGCGCGGGCGATCCGGATCTGCCACGCCATCTATCGCCCCACGACCGTCGCCCTGCTTGGCGGTGTCGGCCTGCGCCTGGCACCCCGGCACGCGACGATCCGAGCGCTCGTCGAAGATCACCTCACCGGTGTGGCCTCGCCCGAGTGGACGCTCGAATTTGGGATGTCCGACCATGCCGGGGCTCTGGGTGCCGCTCTGATGGCCGAGCAGCGGGTTTCCTGATCCCCCAGTGAGGTGAGAGATGTCCGGGAGGTCCCGCGCAAAGTTGGCCCCTTCGGAAATGGATATATAATTACCGACGGAGCGAGGGTCCGGTGTTGGATCTGCCAGACACCAAACAAAAACCGAGGATACATCACAAATGCGTCCACTTCTTGCCGCATGCCTGCTCGGGGCCACTGTTACGCCACTTGCAGCACAGGATCTGATTTGGGTCGCGCGCGAGTTCGACAACTCCGCCGTCGGCGGCACCGCAGCCGATCCGTTCCGTGACGTCACCGCGCTGACCAGCGCCGGCACGACCTTCCGCATCGGAAACAACCCCATCGCCGTGGCGTATGACGGCACCAACCTGTACCTCGGTGGCAACGTCAACGGCCCGACCAACGTCGAGGAGCCCCCCGAATCCGGCACGTTCGTCGATCTCACCATCGAGGTCGCGGAACTGAGCGACTTCCTGATCAACAACGGCACTGCTGGCGCCAAGGAAGTTCTCGGCAGCGAGATCATGGCCTCCGACCTCGGCGCTTTCAGTGGCCGCGGCTTCAGCGGCATGGACTGGGATGACCGCTTCGGCCTGCTGACCACCATCGATCGTGGCAGCACCGCCGGCGATCAGATCTTCATCTTCCAGCGCACCAACCCCGGCGACTTCAGCGCCACGCTGCAGGTCTCCGCGTCCGGCATCCAGGGCACCAGCGGCCCGGCGTACGACAACGGCTTCGACGGACTCGGCTTCGAGTTGTCGGATTCGCAGGGCGGTCCCGCCGCGGCGGTCCCGATCCGCAGCACCGGTCGCTCCGCGGGCCTCGATCCGCTCACGTTCGATCCCGCCGACGACATCTACGGCGAGACGTTCAACCCCAACGACAACACGATGAACCCGCTCTACACCATCTTCACGCCGGAGTCGGGCACCATCTGGCGTGACTTCGACATTCACCCGACCACCGGCCTCGTCGCCGCGCGTGCCAACAACGTCGTCGTCCTCGGCGACCGGACGTCCACCAACGGGACGACCAACCTGCGCAGCATCATCCCGCCCGCAGGTCAGGGTGTTGCCGTGAACCAGAACGTCGAGATCATCCACAGCCCGCCCTGCGGCGATGACTTCATCGTCATGAACAGCCGGGCCGCGTCCGGTGGCTTCCTTCCCTTCACGCAGACCGTCCTCTTCTACGACATCGCCGGCAACCCGCTGACCTACGAGATTCGCCTGCCCGGCGGCGGCCTGGCCCCGCTCGATACCGGCGACCCCGCCAACATCTTCAGCTTCTTCTGGCATGAGCCCAGCGGTCTGCTCTTCGTCGTTGATGGCCAGAACCGCCATGTCTACACGCTCGAGTTGGATTGCCCGTCGGACTGCGATGGCGATGTCGATGGCG
>JBCBTA010000245.1:0-5406 GCA_039818905.1 Planctomycetota bacterium | reverse complement strand
CATCGTGTCCAGCACGTCCTGCAGCGCAGCGCCCGTTCGGCTGGTGATGACGCAGACCCGGCGCGGAAATGGGGGCAGTGGCCTCTTGCGCTCCGCATCGAACCAGCCAAGACCTCGCAGCTCTTCGCAGAGCGCCCGAAACTGCGCTTCCAGAGCGCCGGCGCCAAGCAATTCCAGCTTCTCGACGTAGAGCTGCGTCCGTCCCTGCCTGGCGTAGAAGTCGATCCGGCCCGTCGCGAGCACGCGCTGGCCCGGCTCAGGCTCCGCCGGTGACCGGCGGGCGTCTGACGCGAACATCACGCATGAGACGACTGCATCTTCATCCTTGAGGCTGAAGTACCAGTGAGACCGGTTGTTCGGATTGCTGACCTCGCCGACGACTCGCACCCTGGTCGGCAGTCCACTCTGTAGCGCACGTCCGATGTGGGTGGCGAGGTCGCGTACGCTCCAGGGGGTATCCCCCGGATGACCAGAGGAGTCCGGCGCGTCCCGGGATGGCGGGCCCGCCATCTTCTTCGGATTGAAGGGAAGTCTGGCCATCGAGAGATGTCAGAACTGGATCGGCACGCCTTCCTTGCGGTACTTCTCCACGAGCAGCTGCGTCTCAAGTAGGGCGCGTTCGAGGCGGATCGCTGCGTCGTTGAGCGAGCGATACAGATCCGGATTCTCGACGAGCATGCCGAGCGTGCCCTCGCCTGCATTGATGCGCATCGCAAGGAACTGCACCTCTCCGAGCGTCGTGTTGAGGTTCGTCGTGGTGCGCACGAACTCGGCGATCGCCTCGTCGAAGCCCTCGCCGGCACGATCCGCGTTCCGGGACACCGCATCCGCGGCGAGCGTCCACGCATCCACGGCATCGGCCAGTCGCTCCAGTGACGCGCGGGCGTTCTCGGCGGTGGCCTTGGCGTCCATGCGGATCTGCTCATCGCCGAGCCACAGCTGGGCGTCCGCGATGGCCGCGTCGAGACGCCGCACGGTGCTCGCCAGGTTTGGCGTCGCACCTGCATCGACATCTTCCAGACTTCGCGGTGCGACGAACTTCTCGATCGACTCGCCGACACGGATGTACGTCTCGGACAGCTGCCGAAAAGAGGTCGCGGCGTCCTCGATGGAGGCGAAGCGCGAGTCGAGCATCGACGCGATCTGTTCCAGCATGCCGGGTGCGGCTCGCCGGAACGTGTCCCCCGGCTGGAGGAAGTCGGCCTCCGTGAGAGCGGGCGCGTCGTCAGGAACGGGGGCCGCTTCCAGTGCCAGCGTCGATTCGCCGAGCAGCCCCTGCATGAGCGTGACGTCCACATCGCGCGGCACACGGACGTCCTCATTGATCTTGAGCTCCAGAACGACGCCCTTGCGCGGGTCGGCATTGGTCCTGGCTGCCTGCACCTCCCCGACGGGAACGCCGTTGAGCGTGATGCTGGAGCCAGCGTAGACGCCACTGGCGTTCCCGAGCTCGAGGTTGATGACGTAGCCGGGGCGACTCAGAAAGGCGAGTTCACCGAAGGCGAACAGCAGACCCGCAAGGCCGGCGAAGCCGATGATGGCGGTGAGCCCGACGATGAAATCTCGTGAGACTGCTCTCATGGCGTGCCCTCCGTGGCCGTGGATGCCGCCGCGGCCGGGGCATCGTCCAGTGCATCAAGGGCCTCATCACGCCCTGCAAGGAATGATCGCACGGTTTGCGAGCTGCTGCGTTGCAACTCGTCCCACGTGCCGTCTTCGAGGATGTGCCCGGAGTGCAGTACCACGACGCGATCGGCAACGCGCTCAGCGCTCACCAGATCGTGGGTGACGACGATGCTGGTGACACCCAGTTCCTTCTGCAGGCGGATGATCAGCGAGTTGATGCCGTCAGCACGCACGGGATCGAGGCCGGTCGTCGGTTCGTCGTACAGGACCAGGCTGGGGTTCAGGATGATCGCCCGAGCAAGGCCCACACGCTTCCGTTGGCCACCGGAGAGCTGCCCGGGGAACTTCCCTTCAACACCTTCGAGGTCCACGCGCTGCAGGGCCTGACGCACCCGGACCTGTCGCCGCAGGGGTGACAGTGTGCTGTGCTCGACCAAGGGGAACTCGATGTTCTCCGCGACGGTCATGGAGTCGAAGAGTGCTGCCATCTGGAACAGGAAGCCGATGTCGCGGCGGATGGGCGTCAGTTTGCGCTCCGAGAGCCGATCCACCCGCTGATCGCGAAACCATACCTCGCCTCGATCAGGGCGGAGCAGCCCGGCGATGTGCTTGAGCAGGACGCTCTTGCCGGCGCCGGAGGGCCCGAGCACCACGGTCGTCTGCCCGGCGCGGACGTTCAGATCGATGCCATCGAGGATGACGTGCGATCCGAATGCCTTGGTGACGCCACGAAAGCGAACGATGGCATCGTCCTGCGGAGTCGTCGTGCTGGATGGGCTGCCGGGTGACGCCATCGCCCTATCATTCCAGCGATGACACGAGTTTGCGAGCGACGCCTGATTCACAAGGGTGCGAAGTTCGACTTCGAGACCGTCTCCTTCGAGGGAGCCGACGGCCGGATCGTGCGCCGCGAGGTCGTGCGCCACCCGGGAGCGGTGACGGTTTTGCCCGTGCTGGATGACGGGGCCGGGGTCGTTCTCATCCGGAACGAGCGATTCACACTCGGGACCGAGCTCTGGGAGCTTCCGGCGGGAACGCTGGAGGCCGGGGAGGATCCGGCGGCGTGTGCCCTTCGGGAGCTCGAGGAGGAGGCCGGGTATCAGGCGAATGCCGCCGAGGCTTTGGGCCGGTTCTACACGACCCCTGGAATGACCGATGAGCTGATGCACGCCTTCGTGGCCACCGGGCTCACGAAGACGGAGCAGCGGCTGGAGCAGGACGAGCGGATCCGCGTCGAGACCATGCCGGTACAAGAGGCGCTGCGCATGGTTGATCGCGGAGACATGATGGACGCGAAGTCGATGCTGACCCTGCTGATGGCGTCGCGTCGCGGGTTGCTGGGCGGCTAACGCCCTTGGGAGTCGGCGTGGGGTATCTCGATCGACAGTACGACGACTTCGATACTGCCGACAGGGGACCGGTGCGCCGCTTCTTCGACCGCATCTTCGAGAACGTCGAGAATCCATTGGGATGGTCGCTGAAGATGTTCACGCTTCGCGGCATCGCGACGCGGATTCACATCTTCACCGTTGCGTTCATGCTCGCCGAGCTCCTCCGCTCCATCCCGCAGAGCAATGCCGGCGTTGCATGGATGGCGATGGCAATGGGCTCGCTGTTCCTGCTGGTGCTGCTGCATGAGTTCGGGCACTGCTTTGCCTGCCGCCATGTCGGAGGCGAGGCAGACCGGATCGTCATGCTGCCCTTCGGTGGCCTCGCGCTCGTGCGTCCGCCCCACGAGTGGAAGGCCAGCCTGATCACCACCCTCGGCGGTCCGGCGGTCAACGTGGCGTTCCTCCCGATCACGAGCATCGCGCTGATCCTGCTTGGTCTTGGGGATGCGGTGCTGTTCAATCCGTTCGACTTCACCGCCGTGCTGAGCTCGCCGAGCTTTGGCACCGGGTCGATGTACTGGGTGCGCATGGGCGTCTGGTGGCTGCACGCGATCAACATCGTGCTGCTGCTGCTCAACCTGATGCCCTCGTTCCCGCTCGACGGCGGGCGCATCGTGCAGGCGCTGCTGTGGCGTTCCAAGGGCTACCGGCAGGCGACCGAGATTGCCGTGCTCATCGGCTACTTCGGTGCGGGCGTCATGGCGCTGCTGGCGATCCTGTTCGAAGCCATGCTGCTGCTGTTCATCGCCGTCTTCGCCTTCTGGGCGTGCTGGGCGGAGCGGCGGCGGCTCCGGTCGGACGTCGAGCTGGCCGGGCCGTCCTACGGCGTGGGCCTGCCTGAGACGGATCAGGACGACGAACCGGAGGCTGCCAAGCCCTCACGAGCCGAACTCAAGCAGCAGGAGCGAGAGCAGCGGGATGCCGAGGAACTCGATCATCTGCTCGCCAAGATCAGCGAGTCTGGGATGGACTCCCTGAGTAGCGCGGAGCGGCGAAAGCTGGACCGGCTGAGCAAAAAGAGGAGGTCGGGCTGAAATCCCGCCGATCCGACGCCCATCGAGAGATGGGCAGCTCGGCTCCGGACCACCTATGGGCATTCACGATCGCGACTACATCAAGAGCAGGTCCTCCAGCCCCGGAGGACTGGGCGGCGGCGTGCTCGGACGACCGGGCAAGTGGTCCGTCGTCACGTGGCTGATGATCATCAACGCCGCGGTGTTCATGATCGACGCGGGTTTCTCGAGCAACGGCGTCTTCTTCAATGTCTCGCTCGGGCGCAGCTACGACGCGGGCGTGGACCGCCGCAGCGTCTCTCCTGAGGTGAACCGACAGGACAGCGACCGCATCCCCGTGGGCGCGACCGGCACCGTCTTCATGCCGGCCCACCCGATCATCGATCGCAACACCGGCGTCCGGATCGGCTACGAGCCCTTCATCCAGATGCCGCCGGCCACCGCGATCGGACACTTCTCGACGACCAAGGCGTTCGTCCACCTGGAGATCTGGCGCTTCCTCAGCTTCCAGTTCCTTCATGCGAACTTCACGCACCTGCTGCTCAACATGATCGGCCTGTACTTCTTCGGGCCCATCGTCGAACGGGCCCTGCACTCGCGCAGGCTCTTTCTCGCCTTCTATCTGACCTGCGGCATCTTCGGCGCATTCATCTATTTGTTGCTGAATGTCATCGGGTTCCTCGATCTGTATCCATGGACGCCACTGGTCGGCGCATCGGCGGGTGTCTTCGGCATCCTGATGGCCGCGGCGTTCCTGGTACCGAAGGACGCGATGATGCTCGTCTTCTTCGTCCTGCCCATGCGCGTGCGCACGGGCGTCTACCTCTTCGTCGCGCTGGCGGCGGCCAATCTCATCATGGGGGGATCAAATGCTGGTGGTGATGCCGCCCACCTCGGCGGAGCCGCGGCTGGCGCCTTCTTCATCCGCAAGCCGCAGCTGCTGCTCGACTTCTTCGATGACTTCCTCTTCTTTGGGGGCGATGGCAAGCGGAAGCACAAGGGGGCGTCCGGCAAAACCCGGCGCACCGGACGTGAGGCCAAGGTGGACGCGATCCTCGCGAAGGTGCGCGATCAGGGCATGCACAGCCTGACCAAGCGTGAGCGCAAGACCCTCGACGAAGCCACCAACGAGAAGCGGTCCGCCTGACGCCATCCTGTCGCCCGCCTACGCTGGTGCCCCCATGCCCCTCTCGTTCGACATCCTGCAGCCGTGCGCATCCACAAAGGCACGGCTCGGCCGCGTCACCACGCCGCACGGCTCGTTCGACACGCCGGCCTTCATGCCCGTCGGAACGCAGGCGACCATCAAGGGGCTCCTGCCGCCGCTCGTCTCGGCCACGGGCAGCCAGATCATCCTGGGCAACACGTATCACCTG
>JBCBTA010000244.1:0-5413 GCA_039818905.1 Planctomycetota bacterium | reverse complement strand
TATATCTATCCACCAACGCCCTCACTGCGGATCATCGCGGACATCTTCCGGTACACCGCCGAGCGCATGCCGCGCTTCAACAGCATCTCCATCAGCGGCTATCACATGCAGGAGGCCGGTGCCACCGCAGATCTCGAACTCGCCTACACCCTCGCCGACGGTCTCGACTACGTGCGCACTGGTGTGCAGACCGGCCTGACGGTCGATCAGTTCTGCCCGCGGCTGTCCTTCTTCTGGGCCATCGGGATGAACTTCTTCATGGAGGTCGCCAAGCTGCGAGCTGCCCGCATGATCTGGGCCAAGCTGATCAGGCAGTTCGAGCCCCAGAATCCCAAGAGCATGTCGCTCCGCACCCACAGCCAGACGAGTGGCTGGTCGCTGACCGCGCAGGACGTCTACAACAACGTCGTTCGGACGTGCGTCGAGGCGATGGCGGCGACGCAGGGCCACACCCAGTCCCTGCACACCAATGCCCTGGACGAGGCGCTGGCACTGCCGAGCGACTTCTCCGCCCGCATCGCGCGAAACACGCAGCTGTTCCTGCAGCAGGAGACCGACACCTGCCGCGTCGTCGATCCGTGGGGCGGCTCCTACTACGTCGAGCGACTGACGCATGAACTGGCCCAGCACGCCTGGGACCACATCGTCGAGGTCGAGGAGGCCGGCGGCATGGCCAAGGCCATCGAGGCCGGCATCCCCAAGATGCGCATCGAAGAGGCCGCAGCCCGCACGCAGGCCCGGATCGACTCAGGCCGGCAGACCGTCGTCGGGGTCAACAAGTACCGCCTCGATACCGAGGAGCACGTTGAAGTGCTCAAGGTGGACAACAGCGCCGTCCGCGAGAAGCAGATCGCCCAGCTCCGCACGCTCCGAGCCCAGCGGGATCAACGGGCGGTGGACGCCGCGCTCGCTGCGATCACCAGTGCATCGAAGTCGGGCAAGGGCAACCTCCTCGAACTCTCAGTGGACGCCGCACGTGCCGGCGCGACCGTCGGTGAGATGAGCGATGCGATGGAATCCGTCTTCGGGCGGCACCGGGCCGAGAGTAAGGCTGTTCGCGGCGTCTATGCTGGTGAGATGGGCGAGAGTGCACACGACATCGACGCCATCCGCGAGGAGGTCGCACGCTTCGAGTCACTCGAAGGCAGACGTCCGCGCATCCTCGTCGCGAAGATGGGCCAGGATGGCCATGACCGTGGCCAGAAGGTCATCGCCAGCGCGTTCGCCGACGTCGGCTTCGATGTTGACATCGGCCCGCTGTTTCAGACACCCGACGAGGCCGCGCGCCAGGCGGTCGAGAACGACGTCCACATCGTCGGTGTGTCATCGCTCGCGGCAGGCCACCTGACACTCGTCCCCGCTCTGCGCGATGCACTCGCCAAGGAGGGGCGCGACGACATCATGATCGTGGTCGGGGGTGTCATCCCGCCGCAAGACTATGACGAGTTGTATCGCGTCGGCGCATCGGCGATCTTCGGTCCAGGCACCGTCATCACCAAGGCGGCCCGAAAACTCCTGGCGTCGCTCGAGGATCGGCTCGGATACGGCGCCGAGCAGCCTTCAGCATCGACGGATGGCTGAATGATGGCCGACCAGCCATCCACGTCCGGCGGGAGATCACCGGCGTCACGCCGGCGCATGCTCTCGCTGGACGAGTACGAAGCTGGTGTGCGCGCATGTGACCGGTCGGTGCTCGCACGCGCGATCACACTGGTGGAGTCGCGCAATCCACGCCATCGCAGCACCGCGCAGGAACTCTTGACGCGCCTGCTTCCCCACACCGGAGAGGCCATCCGCGTGGGCATCACGGGCGTTCCGGGCGTCGGCAAGAGCACTTTCATCGACACACTGGGCAGTAATCTCACGTCGGTGGGACGGCGACTCGCCGTTCTGGCCGTCGATCCGTCCAGTGCAGTCAGTGGCGGCAGCATCCTCGGCGATAAGACGCGCATGGAACGGCTGTGCACTGATCGTCATGCCTTCATCCGCCCGTCACCCAGCGCAGGCACACTCGGAGGTGTCGCCGGACGCACACGGGAGACCATGCTGCTCTGCGAGGCGGCAGGCTTCGACGTTGTTCTCGTCGAGACCGTCGGCGTCGGCCAATCCGAGACCGTCGTAGCGGAGATGACCGATGTCTTCCTCGCCCTGATGCTGCCAGGCGCGGGGGACGAGCTCCAGGGCATCAAGCGAGGCCTGCTCGAACTCGTCGATCTGATCGTCGTCAACAAGGCCGACGGCGACAACCGCACACGTGCGCAGCAGGCAGCACGCGAGTTGCGCAATGCCCTGCGATTCACGCACGGCGGCAATGATGACCGCATGCCCCCCGTCGCTCTCTGCAGTGCGACAGAGAATCACGGCGTCAATGACGCCTGGAAATGCATCGAGGACATCCACAGCGATGCGCAGGTGAGCGGCAGGCTCGAGGCACGCCGCAAGACCCAGGCCGTGCAGTGGATGTGGGCCATGTGCGACGACGTCATCCGTTCGCGATTGCACGCAGACCCCACACTCACGCAGCTTCGTGACGACACCGAACAGCAGGTCCGATCGGGTACCCTGCCCCCAGCGCTCGGCGCCCAGCGACTCCTCGAGGCCCTCGGACTCACACCATGAGTAAGCGCCCACGGACTCTCCCGAAGGATCTGGTCCAGCAGCTCGTTGCGGGACTGCCTCAGGATCCGGTGCCAGAGCCGATCGAACGGCAACCACTCCACGTCGTCTACGGCGGGGCTCACCTCTTCAAGGCAGAGACGCCGCGCAAGCTTGGTGCTCTTGCCAAGCGCACACTCGACACCTTCGCGCCGAATGCCGCCAGCTTCGCCCGGGCGGTGGAGACTCCCGAGGTGGAGACGGTGCACGCGCGCGTGCTGGAGAAGCTGGCCGCTGAGCCGGTCGAGGACTACCGCATCGACTTCGAGGATGGCTACGGCGTCCGCTCAGATGACGAAGAAGATGCCCACGCGACGGCCGCCGCCCAGGAGCTCGCCCGTGGCGCACAGGAGGGAACGCTGCCTCCATCCATCGGCCTCCGTATCAAGCCGATGCACGAGGAACGTGCGCATCGAGCACTTCGAACGCTCGACCTGTTCCTCACACGTTGTGCACAGGAGTCGATCAATCAACCGCTGTCGGTCACACTCCCGAAGGTACCGTCGCGGCGCGAGGTCTCCGTGCTCAATAGGGCGCTCGATGAGATGGAGTCCTCCTTCGGCTGGGCTCGCGGGACCGTCTCCATCGAGATCATGGTCGAGCATCCGACGCTCGTCCTTGGTCCATTGATCGAGGGAGTCCATCCGCTCCGGGCCGTCGTGGCTGCTGCCGACGGTCGATGCAGCGGGGCTCACTTCGGTCCGTACGACTACCTGACCGAGCTCGGCATTGCCGGATCCGTGCAGTCGCTGCATCATCCGGCATGCCACTTCGCGCGGCGGGTCATGCAGGTGGTGCTGGCCGGGACCGGGATCCGTCTGTCAGACGGTCCGACGAAGGTGCTCCCGCTCGCCCCGCACCGTGGGGATGCACTCAGCGATGCCGAGCAGGTGGCCAATCGGCATGCGGTCCACCAGGGCTGGGCCCAGGCGCTGCGCGATGTCTCACGGTCGCTGCACGAAGGATTTCACCAGGGGTGGGACCTGCACCCCGCTCAGCTTCCGGTGCGCTACGCCGCGGTGTTCCTCTTCTTCCGTCAGTCACTCGATGATGCCGGGGCACGACTGCGTTCGTTTCTTGACGCGTCCGCTCGCGCATCGACACTGGGCGCGCGCTTCGATGATGCATCAAGCGCACAGGGACTGCTGGTCTTCCTTCGTCAGGCCATCGCATGTGGGGCCGTCAGTGACGAGGAAGCAGCCGCGGCGACCGGCATCGACGCCGAGACGCTGCGCACGACATCACTCGATCAGTTGGCCTGATCACACACCGACTTCAACACCCGGCAGCATCGCACCGTGTTCCAGAAGATTGCGATGCAGCTCGAAGCAGCGGGACAGGTCGTGGTGGATGTGCCCGCCCGGCGACTGCTCGAGGTATGAGCGGAGGTAGTCGCGGTACGCGGGATGGGCGCACGTGTCGATGATGCGACGGGCCCGCTCGATCGGCCCGAGACCACGCAGGTCCGCCAGACCGTGCTCCGTGACCAGAACCTGAACCGAGTGCTCGTTGTGATCAACGTGCGTCACCATCGGAACCACGGCAGAGATCGCGCCGCCCTTGGCGACACTCGGTGCGACCAAAATGGACAGATAGGCATTGCGGACGAAGTCGCCCGACCCGCCGATACCGTTCATGAGCTTGGTGCCGCAGACATGCGTGGAGTTGGCATTGCCGTAGATGTCCATCTCCAGCACCGTGTTGATCGCCACGACGCCGAGCCGTCGAACAACACCTGGGTTGTTGGACAGTTCCTGCGGCCGCAGCACCAGGCGCGGAATGAAGAAGTCCATATTGTCAAAGACGTGCGACATGGCGGCGTCGCTCAGCGTCAGTGACGTCGTCGATGCGCCCTTGAGCTGACCGCGCTCCATGAGCTGCACCAGAGCATCCTGGAACACCTCGCTGTACATGTAGAAGGGCGGCACCTCCGGGCTCTCGCCCAACCCATTCATCACCGCGTTGGCGATATTGCCGACCCCCGACTGGATGGGCAGGAACTCCGTGGGGATGCGTCCCTCGCGCAGTTCTGAGACGAGGAAATCAACAACATGACCCGCGATGCGACGGCTCGCGTCGTCCGGCTCGGCGAAGGGCGCGATGCCATCCATCTCGTCGCTCTCGACAACGCCAATGATCTTCTTCGGATCAACGGTCGCGAAGGGTGTCCCGATCTTCGTCATCGGACTGTGGATGGGGATCGGACCACGGTGTGGCGGATTGGGGAGCATGACGATGTCATGCATCTCACACAGTCGCTGTGACTGCTTGCGATTGACTTCCAGAATCACCTTGTCGGCATGGTGCAGGACACTCGGAGAGATGCCGATGGAGGTCGTGAGGTAGACGCGTCCGTCGGGAGCGATGTCGGTGACTTCGACGACCGCGACGTCGAGGTGCCCGAAGAAACCGAAATCAAGCATCTGCGGCACGTGCGACAGGTGCATATCGACGAACTTCGTCTGCTGATCGTTGATGGACTTACGCAGGGGCTTTGACGACTGATACGGCGCTCGCCATGCAATGGCGCCGGCGTCGGCCATCGCGTCATCGAGGGCCTTGCCCGTGGACGCACCGGTCAGGACACGGATGCGATACTCCTCGCCACGCTCGGCTGCCTCGCGGGCGCGAGCGGCGATGGCGCGCGGCACGGCCTTTGCCGCGCCGGCAGGCGTGAACCCCGAGAATCCGACAAAGCTCCCGTTGTCGATGAGTGCCGCGGCTTCATCCGCGGTGAGGACAGGAAACTGGTGTGCTG
>JBCBTA010000243.1:0-5445 GCA_039818905.1 Planctomycetota bacterium | reverse complement strand
GTCGTCGCGTCCACCTCGAACAGCGGCAACTCCGGCAGTTCCAGCTCCGCCGCGATCTGATCGCCCGCCCGGATCTGCACCGAATCGCCCCGCCAGTAGCCGTAGAGGAACGTGTAGATCTCCACGGTCGCCGATGCCGCCTTGCGCAGACGCTGGCCACCCAGGCTGGGAGCCGCCCCCGTCGCGGATCGGACGAAGTAGACCTGCCGCGGCGCAATGAATGTCGGCTCACTCCACGCCGACGCCTCGCTGGCGACGGCGGGAGACGACGCGGCCTCGACCTGATCCTCAGACAGAGCTGCGTCGTTGCCGAACAGCGGGTTGGTGACCTGCACGCGCAGTGCGTAGCGGTAGGTCGCACCCGGCTCGCCGGTGATGTCGTGGGCCCAGATGGTGACCTGCTCGGGGCCGCCGGAATCTGTCAGATCGGGGTTTCGCTCCTCGAACTCCGGGATCTCCTCCACCCGCAACGCCATGCCGAACTGGTCGAGCCCCATGAGTTCGAGCTCTCCCTGCACGGCATCGAGCTGCTGCTCGAACTCCTCGCGCTGTCGCTCCAGATCCGCAACGACGTCGCGCTGCTCGGACTGGGCCCGAGGCCAGGAGGATCCCGGCCCGCTGCTGCTACTGCGATCACGATCGCCGCCACGATCTGGTGGTCCCGGAGAGCGGTCCGGGGCATTCTCACGCTGGTTGCGAGCCCGCTCGATCCGCTCGTTCAGATCCTCGATCCGCCGCGACAGATCGCGGTGCTGGGCCACCAGTCGCTTCACGCGCTGTGCCTCGGCCCCGCCCTGACGCTCCATCGCCAGTGCCGGCCACACCCACGGTTCGCCGGCGATCATCCGGTAGAAGTTCGGACGCCGGATCTCCTCGCGCGCGTCCGCCTCCTCGCGGAGCATGTCCGTGAGGTCACGCGTCGTGAGCTCTGATGCCAGCCGATCGCGGAAGGTAAATCGTCCGGGCAGCGCCGGCACAACTTCCGTGGCCCCCCACGTGCCGTCGTCCATCTGGCGCTGACGCAGCAGCTCCACGTCCAGAAGCTCCACACGATCGAGATACCACGGTCGTGGCAGGGCACGGACGGACGGGTCCGGCGAGCTGGAGAGCTGCTCGCGGAACGCCGCGGCGTCGAACGTCGCCTGGACCGTCGTCGCACGCAGGTCATAGGGCTGCTCCGGGGGCAGCATCGCCAGCAGCTCGGGCGTCTCCGCCGGCTCGAAGGGGTCGATCGACCCGCCGAAGGTGTGCACCGCGACGTCGGCAGGCGCGGGAGGCGCGATCTCGACGTACCGCTGGCCCGGCCGATCCACATCCGGCACGGCATCGGGTGTGAATGTGTCCTCACCCCAGGTCGGTGCCAGCGCGAGGGCGTCCTCCGGAGGCTGTCCGGCGCGGATCGCATCGACGATCAGCTCACGGATCGGCGGGATCTCCGGAGGAGACTCCAGATCATCGGAGCGGTTCAGCCGATCCTCCACGGCCTCAGCCTCCTGGCGGACGAGATCATCGGCCCGTCCCGGGGCCACCGATCCGCGCCCGGGAATCTCGATCTCATTCCCGCTGCCGATGATGTCGAACTGCAAGATGAAGATGCCGATCGCCAGCAGCGCGAAGACCAGCAACACGATCTTCTCAACATGCTGCTCGACGACCGAGATGCCTTTGAGCTTCATGATTCAGCCTTCGTCCTGTGCATCGCCCGCGGGCGGTTCGTCTTCCGGGATACCCAGTGTCGTGCGCACCTGCGGCGGCATGTCCGTCTTGGTCCATTCGCGAAGCCAGATCGTCTCAATCCGCAGATTGGCGATGGCCGTCGCGTCCGTGCCGTAGAAGTAGCCGTCGCCCAGGTCGTCCTGCGGGTCGATGGTCTCGATGTCGAGATCGATCACGGTCATCAGGTTGGTGGACGCGATCGAGTTGATCAGCTTCGACAGACGATTGACGTCCACGACCACGGACAGATCGACGTACCGGATGTCGTACAACTCGCTGCTGCCGTCCGGCCACGCCGAGCGGCCGGTGTGGGCCCTGGTGAAGTCGCCTCCGGCATCGCCACCACCGCCGCCGCCAAAGTCCTGGGGTGCGTCGAAGCTCGAGCCCTCGCCCTGGTGCGGCTGCACCGAGATGGAGAGCACGCGCTTGACCGGCGCGGAGTACACCGGCAGCCAGTCGGCCGCCACTGAACTGTTGGCCTTCGCGAGCGCGGCCATGATGTCCTGGTGCACCCAGTACTGCCACTGCCACTCCCACGCCCGCTCCAGCGGAGGCGGCGTCTGCCCCTCGACCCACTCCTCGAGACCGAGGAACACGTCGGGGCTGGCGTACATGGTGATCGACTGAGCGCGGTCGAGATAGATCTGCTTGCGCTGCTCGCCGAGGAACGAGCGAAGCTCGGCCTCCTCGTCGGGCGACAGCGTCTGGTCGGCACGGCCGCCGACCATCTCGTTGATCCGACGGGCACGCACCGCCTCGAGCTGGCTGCGCACGTCGAGCGGCTCCGGCGGCTCACCCGCGCGCACATCGTCGAGCATCGCCTCATGCACGACGGGCAACTCCTGCATCAGCTGTGTGAGCAGACGCACGCGGGCCGACTCGTTCTGCGGCGCCGGGAACAGCTTGTCGGACGCCTCTTCGCCATCCACGATGAGCATCTTGCCCTCGCTGTTGGCGGCGATGATCTCCTTGCGGGCCGCCTCGCTCTCTTCGACAAGGCGACGCAGGATCGACGCGACTTCGTTCGTGAGCTTCTCGTTTGGCTCCGTGCGAAGCTCCCACGCCTCCTGCCCCGGTGCGATCGCGGGGATCGAGTACTGAATCTTCTGGTCCAGCTTGCCCATCGTCTGACGCACGTCGTCCTGCAACGCTGTCATGATCGAGGCCATCCACCCGTTGCTGAAGTACAGCATCACCGGGATGCCGACAATCGCGACAACCATCGCGATCACGATGATCAGGTTGGACTTCACCCAGCCGAGCACTCCGCTCATCCCGACACCTCCCCGCTCTGATCACCGGCATTGGCCTGCTCGGTCGCCTCCGGCTCCGCGGCGGGATCGCGCAGCTGCACGAACCACGTCACCGTGTAGCGATACACCGTCGCGTCGTCCGCGTAGCGCTGCGGCCCCGCATCGAGCGGCGCAAGATCGTCGAGATTCACCGAGCGGCGCGACTCATCGCCGGGCGGTCCGCCCGGAGGCCCGCCGGGAGGGCCACCCGGTCGCCTGTCCCGACGCTCCGGCGCTCGCGGCACGCCGCCGGGACCGGACTCCCCGCTACTCGCGTCGCTCTCCTCACGCGATGTGCCTGACGCGATCAGTGTCAGCGTGACATCTTCGATTCGCGGTGCGCTGGCGATGGTGTAGAGACCGGACGGCTCTGCATCCACCTGATCGCGCAACCACGCGAGAATCGTGTCGTTGAAGAAGGTCTGGCCGCTGGGAACGTCGGAGTCAACGCTCAGTGTGATGCGCACCGCGCCGCGCGGTCCGGCGACGTCCTCGCCTTCGGTCTCGTCGCCACCGCCACCGAAACCGCGATCATCGCGGTCGTTGCCGCCGCCCCAGTTGGGCGGACCGCCGGGAGGGCCTCCCGGCGCACCGGCGGCGTCGGCATCCAGCGCCGAACCCGGCGGCAAGAAGTCGGCCTGGAAGGTGTGCAGGTCGAACGCGTGTCCATCGGCGAGATCGAGCGAGCGCCGACTCTCGGCAAAGTCATTCGCCTGCGTCAGCATGTCGGCCAGATCCGCGAGCAGCGCGGTGTACAGGGCGCGGCCCTGATACAGCCGCACCACATTCTCGATCTGGAACGTCGGGCGGTTGGCGCTCTCGGCATCCTGCCACTGCTGTCGGAGCTGCGCTGCCTGCGACACGACGCTCCTGACCGCGGGTGTATCCCCGACAGGACCGATCTCGCCGCTGGCCAGCATCGGGCGCACGAACGATGTCGCCGCACCGATGAGCCCGATCGATGCGGCGGCGACGAACCACGGCGTCTTCCGCCGCCACATGGACTCGCGAATGACCGACACGGGCACGAGATTCGCCGTGATCGGGGTCATGCCGAGTCCCTGCAGCGCCAGGCCATAGGCCGTCGCCATGTTCAGGGCCGCCGACTCGAAGTCCGCCGCTCCGGGGCCATCGACGCTGATCTGCTTGAACGACTCCAGACGGAAGACATCCATCTTGAGCTGCTGCTGCAGCAGCTTGCGCAGGCCGAGCAGGCGGAAGGTCGAGCCGAGGCCGATGAGGCGCTCGAGCTTCGCGTCCGGATGGGTGTCCTGGTAGTAGCCGATGGAGCGCTGCACGTCCTGCACCAGGTCGCTGAAGACGGGCTTGAGCGCCTGGAAGATGTGCCGCTTGTACTTCGATGTCTCCGCTTCGCGCTTCAGCTTCTCCGCCTTGGAGTAGGTGAGCTTGAAGGTCTCGGCGAGCACTTCGGTGAAGTGGTGTCCACCAAGGGGGAACGTGCGGACCCAGACCTTGCCGCCTTCGGCGACGATCAGGTCGGTCGCGAGGGTGCCGATGTCGAGGATGACCGTGCCCGGCGTGGATTCCGTGAAGGACAGGTCGTACGCGATGGCGTTGTACGCGGCCAGCGGACTGAGCGTGAGTTGATCCGGCTGCAGGCCGACATCGCCGAAGAGGCTGAGCTTCTCACTGACGCGCTCGCGTGTGATCGCGAAGATGCCGCACTCGATGTCGGGCGAGTCGTCGCTCGCGAACACCTGGTAGTCCCACTCCACCTCTTCGATGGGGAAGGGAATCTGCTGCACCGCCTCGAACTTCACGAGGTTGGCGACACCCTTGCGCTCCACCGGCGGGAGCTTGGCGAATCGCGCGAAAGCCGAGTGACCGGCAACCGACACCACCGTGGTGGCGCCGCGCATCGCGTCGCGATACTCGCTCATCAGGGCGCCCAGCGCGACGCGGATGCCCTCGGCCTCGTCCACGTCGGGCGTGGAGAGCACGCGCTTGTGCGGTACGAGCACGAAGTCGCCGACGGAGACGTTGTCACCGTCTCGCTCCAGCTTCAAGGCCTTGATCGCTCCTGCGCCAATGTCGATGCCCCAACAGATGTTGGATGAAGGCATATCGATCCCTTCTGATGCCGTCGATGCCGTATCTCGTGGGCCCACCACGGGCGGGGGCGGCAATCCTATCGAATCGCGCGCGATCCGGAGGCAGACCACCCGGTCGTGCGATACGGCAGTATCCGGGCCGTGGTTGCCCTTTGCACCGGCGGATGCGTCTCGAAACTGTTTGATTGCAACCCGGCGGGTGGCCCCCTCGGCGTGTTGGGTTACACTACTCGCCCGGGCTCCGCGTGAGCCCCCGTCCCCACTGGTGGGCAGTCGATCACTTCCTCCCCGAGTCCTTTTCAATGAACGTGAGTCCGGAGCAGCCGCCGCACACGGAGCCGGTCCGGGCACAGGATCCGCCTGCG
>JBCBTA010000242.1:0-5462 GCA_039818905.1 Planctomycetota bacterium | reverse complement strand
CTCCGATCTCTCAGCGTCAGGCCCTGGACGATTCGGATCTGGCGCGCGTCGCGCGTCGTGAGCTTTGCCTTGAGCAATTGCACCGCGAGGGCGCGTGACGCGATCATCATGCGCGCTGTCAGCTCGGCGTCGCTGGGAAATGCGTCCGCGGCTGGCGCATTGTGCCGGAGAGCGGTGAGCCGCTCGCGCTGACGCTCGATCTCGGCTTCCAGATCTTCGATCTCGACCAACAGAACAGAGTCGCGCCCGACGTCCGGTTCATCATCACCCAGCGTGAGAATCTGTGCCGTCGTGGACGCCTGACACAGGAGCAGCACCACGAGCACGGGTATACACATCGTCCAGCGCATCGACCATCCGCTCCGCATCGAACCGCTCCAGACACAGCCCGCGGCCGGCCTCGACCGTCCCGGCTCGCCGATCGGCGTCGGCCAGCATCCACTCGATGGCGTCGCGCAGGGCATCTGTGTCTCCTACCGGCACCAGCCGCCCGGTGTTTCGATCGATGCACGCTTCACCGGTTCCATCGACATCGTACGCAACCACCGCAGTGCCACTCAGCAGCGCCTGAGGCACGGTTCGCGGCAGACCCTCCCGGTAGCTCGGATGTACCAGCACATCCATGGCGCGCATCAGCCCCGGCACCTGCTCCGGTGGGACGAGACCGGAGAGCACCACCTTGTCGGTGAGGCCCATCTGCGCGACACGGCGGAGCAGACGCTCGCGCCACCAACCGTCACCGACCCACAGGAGCTTAAGCGACGGCTGCGCACGCAGCCGCTCTCCGATGGCGTCGAGGACATCGTCGTGTCCCTTGTGTTCGGCCAGCCGGGCGACGGTCCCGATGACGACATCGTCCGGCGCGATGCCATGACGCTGACGCACCTCGGCCCGCGTCTCACCCGGTGTTGGATCCACGAAGGGTGCAATCTCCATCCCCGAGTAGACGGTGACGTACTGCGCAGGATCACCGATGCCACGCCGCAGGAACGTCTCGGTCATCGCGTCTGCGACCGATGCGATGACATGACTCCGCTTCGCGGCGTAGCGCTCGGCGAGCGTGTAGATGTGGTTCTTCAGTCGGACCGACGTCCGCTTCGCAATGCCGCCCTCGATCGGCATAAACGGTGGACCGTGAATCGTGTGCACGACGCCGATACCCCCTACCGAGCCGCCCTCGGCCCACGCCGCGGCTCGCCCGAGGATGCCTGCCTTCGATGAGTGCGTGTGCACGATGTCGGGTTTGAGCCGCCGGATCAGCGCCCGCAATTCATATAGGCATCGCCTGTCGCGCAGCGGCGCGATCTCGCGCACCAGATTGGGCACGTCGTGGGTGTGTATCGCCGGGGTCCGCACGACACGCTCGAGCATGGAGCCTTCCGGACCATAGATCGGACCGAAGGCGAGATGGACGTCATGACCCCGGCCCACCTGGCCCTCACAGGACAACACGGTGTTCTCCTGCGAGCCACCGAGGATGAGGCGCGTGCTGATGTGGAGGATGCGCGCCATGTCACCGCCCGCCGTCGCCGGCCTCATACTTCGCCCACATCAGGCACAGGCCCATGGGTGGCATCGTCTGCCCCGCACGGCGGCGATCGCGCGACGCGATGATGTCCGGAAGATCATCCGGCGTCGTCCTGCCGCGACCGACGTCATACAGAGTCCCGGCAATGATGCGCACCATGTTGTAGAGGAACCCGTTCGCCGCGACGTCGATATCGATGCGTTGGCATCCCGGCTGCTCACACGGCTTGTGCTCGACGCTGCATGCGGTGACCGTGCGCACTGTACTCTCGCGCCCGTGGCCTGCGGTCGCAAAGGCTTCGAAGTCGTGCGTGCCGATCAGGTGCGGAGCCGCCGCCTGCATGGCGTCAATGTTCAGCTGCTCCTCCCACATGTGCGCAACGTAGTGCCGGTCCCACAGCGGACGCGTCCGACCAACATGCAAGGCGTAGCGGTACCCCTTGGCGATGCAGTCAGCGATGGGGTTGAATTCCTCACCGACAGGAACGCAGTCGGTCACCAGAATGTCCGGTGGCAGTTTGGCGTTGATCGCCATGGCCATGCGCTCGATGGGCGGCCCTTTCCAGTCATCGGGGACGGTGAACGCGGCTGTCTGGTACCGGGCGTGCACGCCGGAGTCGGTACGGCTGGCGCCCTGCACATCCACCGTCTCGCGCACGACCTCGCTGACGGCCCGCATGACCTCGCCCTGCACCGTCCGAAGCTCGACGCGACCATCCTCGCCGGGCGGTGTGGGTTGGCCGTGCTCCGCCGCGGCGTCGGCGGGCATGAGCTGGCGCTGCCACCCCGCGAAGTGTGTGCCGTCGTACGAAATAGTCAGGCGATAGCGCATGATTAGCGGCGCCGCCGCGCACGAAAGAAATCCTTGAGCAGTTGGGAGCACACATCGGCCATGATGCCTCCGATGGGCGTCACGCGATGGTTGAGTCGAGCATCCTCGGTGATCCGATGGAGCGAGCCGCAGGCGCCGGCCTTCGGATCATGGGCGCCGTAGACGAGCCGCCCGACGCGGGCGTTGACGATCAGTCCGGCGCACATGGGGCACGGCTCGAGCGTGACGACCAGCGTGCAGTGGTTCAGCCGCCAATCATTGATCGCGCGGCAGGCCTCCCGAATCGCTGTGTGCTCGGCGTGTCCGGCAGGGTCGTACGCAGCCTCGCGGGTGTTGCGTCCCTCGCCGAGGATGCGTCCCGTCGCCGTCTCGTAGACGACGGCGCCGACGGGAACCTCATCGGCCACCGCGGCTTCGCGGGCGAGTTCGAGGGCACGGCCCATCATGGCGACATCCGTTGGCGTCGGCCGAGGCGCCGGCGCCCGGTGCAAGCGCCGGCGGGTGCCGGGTGGCAGCACCTGCGGAGTGAGACGCACAGGGCGCATCAGTCCAGCCCATCCCTTGGCTCGTCGGTGCGGCTGCGCTCCAGCGTGCCGCTGGCGATGGCGCGGGCGGGAACGAAGCGCATCAACACGATGCCGAGCTCAAACAGCATGTACAGCGCACCGGCAAGCAGCATGAGCGACCACGGATCCTGCGGCGTCAGGATTGCGCCGGCGATAACGCAGCCGAAGGCGACGTGCCGCCGGTACGGCGTGATCTCGCGGGCCTCAAGGATGCCGACCCACGACAGCAGCATCAGCACCAGCGGCAGCTGGAAGGCAATCCCGATTCCGAGGGCGAGCATGAAGACGAGGCTGATGTACTCGCCGACCCGGTAGGCCTGCGAGATCTGTCCATCACCGGCCAGCCTCAAGCCTGCGACCTCGCCAGCCTCGACCTTGATGCGCAGCTCGCCGAGCTTCTCGTTGACCCACATCGATCCGATGGGCAGCGCTTCGAGGTCCTTGCGCGTCGGATCCGTCTCGAGGATGACCGCCTGTGGCAGCGTGACGCCCTGCGGCAGGGGCGTCTGTCCCGGATTGGTCTCGACGAGCTGTGAGCCGAAGCCAATGAGAAAGGTGAGGGAGACGGGCAGAAGCAGGGCGTAGAGAAAGGCCATGCCGAGGAACGTGAGCACGGCGGAGAAGGGAATGAGGAAGTACACGAAGCGTCGCTCGGTGGCATAGAGCCCCGGCGCGATAAAGAGCCACAGTTGCAGGATGAGCCAGGGGGTCCCTACGAGCAGGGCGCCGATGGTGGAGACCTTGAGGAAGGCGGCGAACGTCTCGATGGGGCTGGTGGCGAGCAGCCGCGTCGGCTCACCGGCGTCGCTGAGTGCGCTCAGCAGCGGCTGGAGCAGGAAGGCGATGATGTCGCCGCCGAAGATCAGGCATCCCACGAAGATGGGAATCAGCCCGGCGAGAGACCAGATCAGGCGCCGGCGCAGCTCCTCCAGGTGGTCGCCGAACGGCATGATCTTGGGTGCATCCACGGGTCGAGCTTCCGGTTCGAGGACGATGGCGAGGACGGCTGCCCCTGGAGTCCCCGGTGGGAGTCTCCGGGGGTGCCAAGTCCACAGGATAGGGAGGCGTTTGGCCTTTCCGGACGCTGGACCGAAGATCTTCGCATGACGTGCCGGAAGACGTGGGCCGGCGCGTCCAGAGGGATGGATGAGGTTGGCACACGTGGCAGGACCGACGACTGGCGAGACACCGACCCCGGGGGCGGTGGATCTGCGCGATTCACGGGTCCTGCAATCACTGTGGCAGGCCCACCGCCGCTGGGTGGCGGCGATCCTGCTGGCCCACATGCCGCGCGAGGCCGAGCTCGAGGATCTGCTGCAGGAGGTCGCCATGCGACTGGTGACACATGCTGGCGAGCTGGAAGGACCCGAGAAGGTGCGCCCGTGGCTGCGCACCGTCGCCGTGAATGTGGCCCGAACGCATGGCAGGCGACAGACGGTGCAGCGCAGGGCCTTCCCGCGGCTGGCGGATGATCCGCTGCCCCGCGCCGAGGGCAACGACGACGCGCAGCAGCGCGACGATCGGGACGAAGGCCGACGGGCGATGCGCCTGTCGCGCCAGCTTCCCGAGGAGTACCGCGAGCCGTTGCTGCTTCGCGCGGTCCGCGGCATGTCCTACCGGCAGATCGCCGACACGCTCGGCCTGCCGATGACAACTGTCGAAACACGACTCGTGCGGGCCAGACGAATGCTGCGTGAGCAGATGGAACTCGATGAACAGCGCACGACGCGCGGGAACGGGGTAGAGCAATGAATGATCACACGCCGACACGTGAGGACGTGGTGATCGGACGCATCGTTGATGGCGAGGCATCGCCGACCGACTGGCGCGACCTGGATGCCCTGGGCGAGAGCGACCCGAGCGTGTGGCGTCGCCTGGCCGAAGCCCAGCGAGTACACGCGCGGCTGGAAGAGGCGGTGGAAGACTCCATCGCCATCGCCGAGCTGATCGACCTGCCGGCTGCGCCGCGCAGGCGCAACGAAGTCATCGCGGTGATCGGTCGGCTCAGCGGCTGGGCCGTTGCTGCGGTGCTGGCGCTGTCGCTGCTGGGCCCGTGGCGCAGCGCACCGCCGACCTCGAACACACCCAACGGCACGCAGGCGGCGGGCATCACGCTGAACAGCGCAACACCGGATCAGGCATGGGATCAGTACATCAACGCGGGAACGCAGAATGGTCGCATCGTCGAGCGCATGCCCGACATGATGCTGCAGGCCGTTGAGATTCCCGGCAGCGACATGCGCGAGGTGTACATCATCCGCCAGGTGGTGGAGCGCGTGCGGACGCACGACATGAACATGATCAAATTGCACACAACTGAAGGAGGCGTGCCGGTTCCGGTTCGCTCGCCCGTCCAGACATTGGGCGGACGGACGCCGATGTAATGGCACGTCCTGAGGTGCACAGCGGAACACACGACACGAGGGATTTTTCGATGACCGACAGGAACAGCACAATGAAACGATCGAATCGGTGGGGCGTGATCTGCGCAGCACTGCTCGGCGCCTGCGGCACCACCGTGGCGCAGGACCGCGAGG
>JBCBTA010000241.1:0-5506 GCA_039818905.1 Planctomycetota bacterium | reverse complement strand
GTGGTGCTCGTGCTGGGCGTGATCGGGACGGGCTTCGGGCTCGCCGCGGCGTTGCAGGCGAATCGCGATCTGGAGCAGACCAATCGGGATCTCGATGAGGTCGCTTCGTTCCAGGCGACCCAGCTGTCATCGATCGATCCATCGATGATGGGTGCGCGCATGCGGACTGCGCTTCTGGCCGCGGTCCCGGAAGCCGAGCGGGCGGAGCTCGAATCCCGCATCGCCCGGGTCAACTTCACAGATCAGGCCATGCTGACGCTGGAGGAGAACATCTTTCAGCGTGGACTGGCCGCAATCGAGACACAGTTCGCCGATCAGCCCCGGGTGCAGGCGCGTCTGCTGATGACACTTGGCTCGACGATGCGCGAATTGGGTCTGTACGACCTGGCGCTCGCACCAGCCCAACGCGCGGTGTCGCTGTTCGCTGAGGTTGACGGTACGAATGCGAAATCGACGGCCGACGCGCGCCTCGAATGCGCTGAGCTGCTGGTGTACCTCGGCGAGTATGGCGAGGCCGAGTCGGAGTACGAGCAGGCGATCGAGGCCTTCACGAGCATTGAAGGCGAAGAGGGCATCGGTCGCCTGACGGCAATGCACGGCATCGCGTCGAGCGTGGTCGCGCAGCGTCGTGCTGAGGATGCCATCCCGCTGAGCCGTGAGGTTGTCGATGCCCGAACCCGCCTGCTCGGGCCGTCACATGACAGCACACTCACGTCGATGAACACGCTCGCGTTCTCGTTCGAGGAAGCGGGCATGCTGCAGGAAGCGATGGAGCTCCATCAGCAGATCTACGATCTGCGGCTCGAGAACGATGGACCGGAGAGCCTGAAGACAGCGACCGCCGCGGCTTCGCTGGGGCTGGCATTCTCGTCACTCTCCAGGCTCGACGAAGCGTTGTCCCTCTTCGAGGTAGCCCTTGCAACGCAGCGATCCAAGCTGGGTGACACCCACCCCGATACGCTGCTGACGATGAACAACTACGCTGGCGTCCTCGAGACTCTCGGGCGCATGGGCGAGGCGGAGGCCATGTACCGGCGGTCGCATGCGGGGCATCTGGAAGTCTTTGGGAGCGAACACTTCCGGACCATCACCGCCCTTGCCAACGTCGGGTTCGTCCTGCGGAGCCAGGGTCGCATCGAGGAGGCGGAGCCCTTCTACCGCGACGCACTCGAGGCATGCCGGCGCACACTTGGCGACCAGGACCCCATGACACTCAGCTCCATGGGCAACTTTGCGACATTGCTGGAAGACCTCGGCAGGGCGGAGGAATCGCTGGCGATGCATCGGCTCGTGCTTGAGCAGAAGGAGGAGGTACTGGGCCCAGATCATCCATCCACGCTCATCTCCGCCTACAACGTCGGAAACGGACTGCATGTACTTGGCGAGCTTGACGACGCGGAGGCCTATGTGAGCCGTGCGCTGGAGGGGTATCGCGCCATTGACGCTGATCACGCCGGCACGCAGCACTCACTTGTCGCGCTGGGTGATATTCGTGTGGCGCAGGGACGGCATGCCGAGGCGGAAGCCCTCTTCCGCGAGGCGCTGGAGAGCAGAGCCCGCACGCTCGGTGAGGAGCACCGCCTGACGGTTGCGACACGCGAGCGCGTCGAGCAGGCGGCAGCATCGACAGAAACCGAATGAACGGGGACGAAGGGAGCCCACGTGGGACTGCAGGTGATTGGTGGCGGCTTTGGGCGGACGGGCACCATGAGCCTGAAAGCCGCGCTGGAGCAACTCGGACTTGGACCGTGCTACCACATGGTTGAGTGTTTGCCCAAGGGGCCCGCGCATTGGGGGCTGTGGGTCGATGCGGCGCGCGGCACTCCCAACTGGAAGTCGATCTTCAACGAGTACAACTCGACGGTGGACTTCCCATCGTCGGTGTTCACGGTGGAGCTTGCCGCAGACTTTCCGGATGCCAAGGTCGTGCTGACGCACCGGGATCCCGAGCGGTGGTTTGAGTCAACGCAGGAGACGATCTTCGCCCCCCACTGGATCGAGTACCTGTCAACGGTCGAGATGGGCGCGTTCATGGGGGCGACGATCAATCGCTATCTGAACGACCGCATGCATGACCGCGAGCATCTGATCCGGCGCTTCAACGAGCACTTCGATGCAGTTCGGCAGGCGATTCCGGCCGAACGTCTTCTGATCTTCCAGGCCAGCGACGGCTGGGATCCACTCTGCGAGTTCCTTGAATGTCCCGTGCCCGACAGTCCCTATCCGTTCATCAACGACACAGAGATGACCAAGGCGTTCATCAACGCCGTGGTCGAGCACGGCCTGGAAGAGGCGATGCAGATGATGGGCGGATGATGGCCGCCTCGAGCTGTCCGGCCACTGCTCTTTGTGATGCCGATGAGTGAACGCGCCCCATCAGACCGGCGTTGACACTCGCTGTATCTTGGAAGGCGTGAGCGACACCGACTCCACCGCCGATCTGCTTGGGCCGCCTCGCGACGACGTTCTTGTCGATAGCTCCATCGGGCCGTACCGGCTGCGCTCGGTTCTTGGCGAGGGTGGTTTCGGCATTGTCTATCTTGCCGAGCAGACATCCCCGGTGCAGCGACGTGTCGCGCTCAAGATCATCAAGCCCGGGATGGACTCCAAGGCAGTCATCGCGCGATTCCATGCCGAGGAGCAGGCGCTCGCGCTGATGGATCATCCGTGTGTCGCCACGGTCTTCGACGGCGGGATGACCAATCGTGGGCTGCCGTACTTCGTGATGGAACTCGTCGAAGGTGCGCCGATCACAGACTTCTGTGACCGACATCGACTGACGCTCGCGGAGCGCATCCGGCTGCTTGGCCGAGTGTGCGATGCGGTCCAGCACGCGCACACCAAGGGTGTGATCCACCGTGATCTCAAACCGAGCAATATTCTCGTGTCATATGATCACGAAGGAAACGCTCACCCAAGAGTGATTGACTTCGGCGTCGCCAAGGCTCTGAATCAGCCTCTCACTGAGGCAACGCTCTTTACAGAGCAGGGTCAGCTCATCGGCACCCCGGAGTACATGAGTCCGGAACAAGCCGAGATGGGGGCCACGGGCATTGATACCCGGACCGACGTCTACTCCCTTGGTGTGATTCTGTACGAGTTGCTGACAGGCGAGCGGCCCTTTGATGCCACGAGTCTTCGCGCCGCCGGACTTGGAGAGATCCAGCGCGTCATTCGCGAGGTGGAACCCCAGCGACCAAGCACACGCATCCAGAGCTATCGAGCCGGCGACACCGAGAATGAAGCCGTGACACGGGTCGCAAATGCACGCCGAACCGAGATTCGAACTCTGGCGAGTGTGCTGCGCCGTGATCTCGACTGGGTCGTGATGCGCGCCCTGGCGAAGGAACGGGAGAGGCGCTACGGCACGGCCAGCGAACTCGCCGCGGATCTCGACCGGTTCCTGAACGACGAGCCCGTGGCCGCCGGCCCACCCAGTGTGGGCTATCGCGTCAGCAAGTTCGTGCGCCGCAACCGAACCACAGTCGCCGTCGTCGGCCTCGTGGCCCTTCTGCTGGCGGCAGGTCTGATCGGAACAACATACGGCCTGGTGCAGGCTGCCCGAGATCGCGAGAGAGCGACACTGGCTCTCAGCCGTGAGAAGGAGCGAGCGGAAGAGCTTGATGAGGTCGTGCGGTTTCAGGCCGACATGTTGAGCTCGATTGATATGGGTGTGCTGGGCAAACGAATGAGTGATGCTGTCCTGGGACAGCTTCCTGATTCAGAGGCCGCACGACTCCGGGAACTGTTTTTTGCCGAGGACTACGCGAGCGCCGGTCGAAACTTCGTCTCCGAAGAGTTCATCGATCGTTCACTTCATCGATTGCGCGTCGAGTTCACTGATCGCCCGGCGGTGACTTTTCAGCTCCTGCTCTCTCTTGCGAACCTCGCGACAGACGCATCACTGCACCATCGCTCGACCGCGCTGCTTGACGAGGCGGCACTGCTCCTCTCGGGCCACTCGACGTTTCCACCCTCCTTCGTCATCGCACTGACGAACGAGCGCATGCGCACCGTCGGCGCACGTGGCGAGACGATTGATGGCCAGTTCGCAGCAGCAAACTACCGCAATTCCGTCGAGCTTCTTGGCCACGACCATCGGCTCACGATGCAGGCGCTCAATAGCCACGGCATCGCACTCGGACGAACCGACTCGGAAGCCGCTCTTGCTCTGTGGCGCCAGGCGATCGAGCGGATTGAGCGCACGGATCGAAACCACGACTTCGCTGCTGTCTTCCTCGCGAACATTGGCACACAACTGAAGAAGCAGGGACGCACCGACGAAGCCGAGGAGATATTTCGCGAGCTGGTGCGCCGTGGCGAAGAACGATTTGAAGACCAGAACAGGGAGGGCTCTCCAGCACTGGTGCGATCCAGCAACTACGCCTACTCCATGGCATCGCTGGCCGAAGCCGCACTCGCCGAAGGCAGACTGGATGAGGCGCTTCGATACGCGACGCGTTCTCTGGAGACCTACGCCGGCCGATTCGGCGACGATCATCCCAACTGCTTCTGGCCCGAGCAGATCATGATCGACACGCTCATCGTGCAATACCGCAACGCCCCGGAGTTGCTGGAGTCACGGGTGCTGCCGGTGGTGCAGCAGAGTCTCCAGAAGGTCAGGCTCGTCCAGGCTCCCGCGCATCACGACACCCTGGATCGCATCCTCAATCTCGCGTGGACCTACCGGCTGATCGGCGATGCGCGTGAGGCAGAGATCCTGGTGGATGAGGCCATCGGTAGCATCGAGTCCAACGGTGGCGAACCCAGACGCTGGTTGGCCTGGGCACTCGACGAACGGGCACGGATTCACTGGATGACCGGCCGGATGGAGTCCGCCGTGGACGCGGCACGGACCGCGGCGGAGCTTCGCCGCGACGCGTTCGGGAAGGTCAATTGGCGAACCCTTCGTTCGACGCTGTTGCTCTGCAACCTCCTCAACGAGCTCGGCCGACATACCGAACTGATCGAAGTCGCAGTACCCGCCGCGACGGCTGCCCGCGAGCGGCTTCCGAAGATCGATGCTTCCAGGTCAGCGCTGGCGGTTCTCGCTGGACGTGGACTGATGCGGACGGGCCAACTCCATGAGGCAGCCACCTTTCTCGAGCCTGTCCTCGCCGAGCAACGTGCGGCCAGCCCCGTGGATGTCGATGGACTCCTGCGGTCGATGCGGAGTGTCGCCGAATTGCGAGAGGGGCAAGACAGGATTTCTGAAGCGGAAGCTCTGCTTACCGAGGCAATCGCGCTCTCGACCGAGTGGCATGGGGAACACCAGTGGCGCACGCTCCAACCAACGATGGACCTGTCAGAGTTGCTTGCACGACGTAACAGCAGTGACAATGCTCGCTCTCGCATCGATGCGCTGCTCACACCCTTCATCGGATCGGAAGGATTCGATTCGCTGTCTGTGAGCCGGCTCAACGACCTCGCTTCATGGTTGCTGCACTCTGACGTTCACGGCGTGGTCTCACCGAGACACGCGGTCACTGTCGCCCGCCGCGCAGTC
>JBCBTA010000240.1:0-5515 GCA_039818905.1 Planctomycetota bacterium | reverse complement strand
GCCGTCATCGGAGAAGTAGAAGATTTCCTTGCGCGGCGACTCTTCGGTCTCTCCGGTCAGCAACGGGAGGACGTTGTAGCCGTCGAGGTGCACCTTGTAGCTGCGCCCGAGCGCACGGGAGCGGTAGCCGTCGAGCAGGTCTTCCTTGATGTCGTCCTTGCCGGCGATGGCGAGGAAGGTGGGCAGCCAGTCCATGTGGTGGACGATCTCGTTGGTCACGCGTCCCGCCGGGATGACGCCGGGCCAGCGCACGAAGGCAGGGACGCGCCAGCCGCCCTCCCAGTTGGTGTTCTTCTCGCCCCGGAACGGCGTCATGGCGCCGTCGGGCCAAGTGTTCATGTGCGGGCCGTTGTCGGTGGAGTAGAAGACGACGGTGTCGTCGGTGATGCCGAGTTCATCGAGCAGATCGAGGAACTTCCCGATGTGCATGTCGTGCTCGACCATGCCGTCGGAGTACTCGTCCTGTCCGGAGATGCCGCGCAGCTCGGGCTTCACGTGCGTGCGGAAGTGCATGCGAGTGCCGCTCCACCAGCAGAACCAGCGGTTGCCGGCAGCGTGCTGCTCGCGGATCCAGGCAATCGCGGCGTCGGAGGTTTCGTCATCGACGGTCTCCATGCGCTTCTTGGTGAGCGGCCCCGTGTCCTCGATGCGCTGGCCGTTGCGTCCAGCGAAGGAGCGGATGACGCCGCGCGGCCCGAACTGCTCGCGGAAGGTCTTGCCGTTGCGCAGGACCATGTCTCCGGGGTAGTCTTCGTTCTCCGGCTCCTCCTCGGCGTTGAGGTGATAGAGGTTGCCGAAGAAGACGTCGAAGCCGTGGTTGGTCGGCAGGTGCTCATCACGGTCGCCGAGGTGGTTCTTGCCGAACTGTCCGGTGGCGTACCCCTGGTCCTTGAGCAGGCCGGCGATGGTCGGATCCTCGACCTGCATGCCTTCCTTGGCCCCGGGGAGTCCGACCTTGGAGAGGCCGGTGCGGAAGACGCTCTGGCCCATGATGAAGCTGGCGCGTCCGGCGGTGCAGGACTGCTCGCCGTAGTAGTCGGTGAAGCGCATGCCTTCGCGGGCGATGCGATCGATGTTGGGTGTGCGATAGCCCATGACGCCGTGCGTGTTGGCGCTGATGTTGGTCAGGCCGATGTCGTCGCCCCAGATCACGAGGATGTTGGGCGTGTCCTGCGCGTGCGAGGAAGCCGCGGCGATGAGTGTGATCGTCGCGGCGAGGAACGTTCGAAGCATTGTCATCTTTCTCCTGGGATGTTCTCGGCAGCCTGCCGGCGGGACTCCCACATCGCAGGCGTCATCACACACCTGAATCCGAGGTGGTTCATGCCCGTATCCGGGGGCGTGGCCATCTTGGCGGCGACACGATAACTGGAGCAGTAGCTCTCGTGACAGAGGAACGACCCGCCTTTCTGAACGCGGGAGTGCTTCGAGAGCGGATTGCGCGGGTCGCGGGCTCGGTCGGGCCCTTGTGGATTCATGACGGCCCCGTCGGGATGGGCAACGTGACGTCGGGCATAGGTCTGCGGATCGAAGTTGTCGCTGCACCACTCCCAGACGTTGCCGGCCATCTCGAAGAGGCCGTAGTCGTTGGGCAGAAAGCTGCGGACAGGCGCGGTCGTTTCGAAGCCATCCTCGACCGTGTTGGAGTCCGGGAAGCGGCCTTGCCAGATGTTGCACATGTGTGCGCCATCGGGCGTGAGCTCGTCGCCCCACGGGTAGTGGGCGCCGGAGCGCCCGCCGCGGGCGGCAAACTCCCACTCGGCTTCCGTCGGGAGTCGTGCGCCCGCCCATGCGCAGTAGGCCTGGGCGTCATCCCACGAGACGTGGACGACGGGATGATCATCCTTACCTTCGATGGAACTGCCGGGCCCCTGCGGATGGCGCCAGTTGGCTCCGTGGGTCCAGGTCCACCACTGCATGAAGTCTCGGGTGTCAACAGGGCGGTTCGGCGGCGTGAAGACGAGCGAGCCGGGCTGCAGGACGTCGTCATCCGGCTTGGGTGTGCCGGGCGGAAGCTGGGTGCGGAGTTCTTCCCAGTCCACGGGGCGCTCGGCGGTTGTGATGTAACCGGTGTCCTCGACGAAGGCGCGAAACTGGGCGTTGGTGATCTCGGTCTCACTGATCCAGAAGCCATCGACGGTGACGCGATGGATCGGCTGTTCGTCGGGACGCGCCAGCGGATGGGTGCTGCCCATGTCGAACGTGCCGCCGGGGATCCAGACCATGCCGGGCGGAGCTGCGTTGGGTTCCTGCGCGACCGTGGCTGGGACCACGGCGGCGACGAGCAGAAGCAGACAGGTGTGTGCGATGCGTGGCATGGCGCCATGGTACCGGGGCGTAACCCCATTCCCGTGTGTGGTAGGCTTTCGGGTGATGGTCAGGGGTGGGGGTGGTGCGTCGCGCCCCGGTCTGGCCAGTGATTTGGCGAGTTGGGATGAATCGAATGTCCAAACGACTGTGCACCGGACTGATCCTCGGCGTCCTCGCGCTCGGCGTTGCCGGCTGCGGCAGCAGTGCCAAGGTCGAGGCGAACAGCACCTCGGTCGGCCAGGAGCTGCAGGACCTGGAAGACGCTCGTGACAAGGGTCTGATCACGGAGTCCGAGTACCAGAGGCAGCGCAACCGAATCCTGAACCGGAAGTGACCGGAGAAAGACGAACGATGAAGACTTCACTTGTCGCCGCTGCGATCGGCGTCGCGATGCTGGTGTCGGGCTGTGGTGAGTCGTCCAAGGTGTCCTCCGGCGATCTGAACAAGGTGCGCTCCACAACGGAGAGCCTTCAGATCGGCATGTCGCAGGATGACGTCGAGAAGGCGCTCCAGAAGGGTTCGTTCAAGCGGCTCTCGACGTCGTCGATGAACGGCGTGGCGATCGAAGAGTTCAAGATCGAGGCGTACCACGACGACGACTGGAACAAGCGTCGTGACCTGTTCGTGCGATTCTTGTACTTCGCGGACGGAACGCTGGTCGAGATCAGCGATCGTCGCCTCGACTACCGCGAGAACCCGGCGATCTCGCAGCGCTGGATGCCGGCGAGCTGAGATCAGTCCTGATCGCGCATGACACGTTCGAGCTCGGCGAGGTGCGCGTTGAGGCGTGACACTTCGCCGGCCTCGAACGGCGTGTCCCACAGCACGAAGAGGCGCGGCTGCTGATACAGCGTGAACGCCGCGGCCCATTGCTTGGGTTGGCCAAAGACGTCCTTGCCCTGGCGCAGCACGCGCGCGTCGAGCATGGGGACAATTTCCAGGCCATGCCGCTCGGCGAGCTGCTCGCAGTACGTCGCCTGGGCTGCCCAGGAATTCCGGCGACGCGTGTCCATCTCGGCGCGGATGTAGTGCGTCGGGTAGAGCACATCGACCATCTTCCAGATCTCGGTGAGCTTCTTGTCCGCGGGCAGGATGCGGTCACGCCGGATGCCGTAGATCCCGATCTTGGCGTCAGGCCATTTCGCGTTGATGATGCGGATGCCTTCGCGGACCGTCTCGATCTGCTCCTGCAGGGAATCGGGCCAGTCCCTGCCCTCGTAGTCGAGGCAGATGTACTCGCCCGTCCAGCCCGGCACGTCGGTCTTGTAGTGCTTGAGCCGCCCCACGACATGCGAGGGAATGTTCAGCACCCGCAGCGGCAGGGCGACGCCGGTGGCGGTGAAGGACTTCACCTTGACGTCCGGCTTGCCGGTGAGCTTGGGTGAGGCCAGCGTGATCCGGTTGATGTTGGTGCAAAAGGCCAGCTCGTTGCGCTCGAGTCCGTCCGGAGTCGCGGCTTCCGTGGAGCGCGGCGTCATGGTGGGGGCCCAGCCGGGTGTGGCGTCATCCTGCTGGCCGCCGGCGCTAAAGCAGGCGGTGAGCACGGCACAGGCGCACAGCGCGATGATGAGATGCTTGAGCATGGTCACAGCTTCTTGAGGGCATCGACGAGGGTGTCGATGTGCTCGATGGTGTGGGCGGCGGAGATCTGGCAGCGCAGGCGAGCTTCGCCCTCCGGAACGACCGGGTAGCCGAATCCGATGACGTAGACGCCCAGCTCAAGCAGACGATGGCTCATCTCGATGGCCTTGGCCGTCTCGCCGACGATGACGGGGCAGATGGCGGTGGGCGAGTCAATGACGTCGAAGCCTGCCGCGGTGATCTTCTGGCGCGCGTAGGCGACGTTGTCGCGTAGCGTCTGCACCCGCTCGGGCTCTCGCTGCAGGACTTCGATGGCCTTGCTGGCCGAGCACGCGACGGTCACGGGCAGTGCGTTGGAGAAGAGCGTCGGGCGTGCCCGCTGCACGATCAGTTCGGTCATGGCCCTGGTGCCGGCGAGGAAGCCGCCGGCCCCGCCGCCAAGCGCCTTGCCGAGCGTGGAGCCAAAGATATCGATCGCGTCGCCGGACATGCCGAGGTGCTCGTGCGTGCCGCGGCCGGTTTGGCCGAGCACACCGGTGCCGTGCGAGTCATCGACGCACAGCACAGCGTTGTGGGCATCACACAGACGGCGCATGGTCGGCAGATCGGCGACGGAGCCCTCCATGGAGAAGACGCCGTCGGTGATGACCCAGATGACGTTGTCGTCGTCGGTCTTTGCGCGTGCAGCGACGAGCTTGGCCTCGAAGTCCGCCATGTCGTTGTTGACGTAGATGAACTTGTTGACGCCCTTGTTGATGACACCCGCGAGGCGGATGGAATCGATGATGCAGGCATGGTTGAGCGCATCGGAGACGATGGCGTCTCCGGGCTCGGCCAGCGTGGGGAACAGCGCCTCGTTGGCGTTCCAGCATGACACGAAGGTGTAGGCGGACTCGACACCGAGGAAGTCAGCGATGCGCTGCTCGAGTTCGAGGTGGGGCGTGAACGTGCCGCAGATGAAACGGACGGAGGCGGTGCCGGCGCCGAACTCGCGCAGTCCGCGGATGCCGGCCTCGACGACTTCGGGATGGTTGGCAAGGCCGAGGTAGTTGTTCGAGCAGAAGCAGAGGGCTTCCTTGAAGGAGCCGTCGGGCTGCTGCAGGCGCACCGAAGCGTCCATCGGTCCGTCGATCACCTGCAGATGCTTGAGTTCACCCTTGCCTTCGAGTTCGGCAAGGAGCGTGGTGGCGCGCACGGCGAAAGGGTGCGCGGTGGTCATGGGCATGGCACGGCCTCCGTTTGCTGGGCACACCAGTGTACGGAAGCGGTGTCGGGGTCAGTGGGTGGAGACGGCCGTTTCGCGCCGGGGCGTGCGTGCGGTGATGGGCAGCAGGCCGTAGAGGACCGCCAGGGCGCCTCCGGCGATGAGCCAGAGCCGCGTGGTGTCGTTGGTCGCCAGCGCGTGCAGGAGCGAGTTGGGCGAGGCCCGCTCGACGGGGGCGACGTACTCGGCGTCGAGCCGCTGGAAGGGGGAAGCGCTGGTGACGGGTCCCACGGCGGGCGCGAGCAGGACATCGCGATCGGTTGGGACCCGTCACCAGCGCTTCCCCCTTCCAGCGGCTCGACGCCGAGTACGTCGCCCCCGTCGAGCGGGCCTCGCCCAACTCGCTCCTGCACGCGCTGG
>JBCBTA010000239.1:0-5532 GCA_039818905.1 Planctomycetota bacterium | reverse complement strand
CTCGACCACGCGCGGGTCGCATCGGGTCGTGGCTGCGTTGTCGAGATACACCGGGGTCTTCATGAGGGCCTGCTCCGTCGTCGTTGCACCGCGAGGTCCGCCGCGGTCTTGTTTGGAATCATTCCAGTGTAGGCCATCGCCTCGCCCCGGTCGCCAGTTGAGAGCGGTTTGCAACGCTGGGGAACACCTAGCTCAGCGTCCGGGAAACAGCGTCGCTCGGGGCTCCGGCTGCTCCAGAGGCCGCTCCACGCCATGCGCGGCGACGACCGGCAGCGACGCCCGCTGCGCGAACCGCCTGCCCATCGGCAACTCGCGCATCGGAACCTCCGGCTGCCGCGTCTGGTGGAACAGATGCCAGCCGATGATCTGCTCGACTGCGACCTGCACCCGTGCGCCTCGCCGCGCCGCCCGGTAGGCGAATTCGTCGTCCTTGAAACCCCACCCCTGATACAGCTCGTCGAACCCGTTGAGCTCCAGGTACAGCGCCAGGGCGCACGAGAAGTGCCCGCCCAGCAGCTTGGGCTTGTGCAGTGGACCGAGCTTCATTGTGCGCAGCAGACGATGCCGCCGATATCGCGCCGCGCGTCGCGCCAGGGCGGCGCGGGCACGCTCATCGACCTCCAGCTGCTGCGCGCCCGACAACACGCGCTCCACGTCGAGCGATGCGGTCATCTCCGCACTCACATCGACGCGGTACGGATACACGAGCTCCGCGTTGCGACCCATCGAGGCATGCAGTCCGATCGCATCGTCGGCCAGCACCATGTCACCATCGAGAATCAGCAGGCGACCGGCATCCACCCCCAGTACGTCTCGGAGATGGCGCACGCCGTTGTTGCGAACCTGGCACAGCCGCTCACTTCCCTGGTGCTCGCGGCGGACCCACCAGACCTCCATCCCGAGACGCGGAGCCCACGATTCGATCACGCCGCCGATCGCGGGGTCATCCGTATCGCAGGAGACAACGACGCTCGACGCGCGCAACGTCTGCCGTGCAAGCCCGATCAGCACGAACTCGAGATAGCGGGGGAGGTGCGTCGGGATGACCACGTGCACGTCGCTCACGCCGTCAGCGTACGCGCAACCGCCAGGGATGACAGGTCAGGCGTGATCCCGCAGGTTCTTCAGCTCGTCGCGAAGGATGGCCGCCAGCTCGTAGTTCTCGACGGCAATCGCCTCGCGCAGCCGCTGACGCAGCTCCGTCTTCTGGCTCGCCGGCAGCTTCTTGACCAACTCCGCCTTCATGCCGCGAAGCAGCGCGACCTCGTTGGAGCGCTCAAACTCCTCGCCGGCGCCGGCATCCTCGAACGCGCCGCGGATCAGCTCCAGCCCGTCATCGATCGCGAACAGGGCCGCCTTCGGCTCACTCTCGTGCACCGCCTGGCTCGCCAGGGCCCGGGCCCGCATCATCAACAGATAGGGCCGGAACTGCTCCAGGATCTCCTGATCCTCATCCCCCTCCGCAGAATCGCGGCAGAGATCGAGCACACGCAGGTTCCGACTCGTGTCCCGCAGCACGCCCTCATACTCACCCAGCACCAGCATGCTGATGTACCGGTGGTAGTACTGCACCGCCTCGTCGCGCAGCTGGCGGCAGTCCTCGGCCGACAACAACATCTCCTCTGGGCCTTCGGGACCGGGGGCACCCTCCTCGATGACTGCCTCGTAGTACTCCAGCAGGCTCTCGTAGCCGTGCGGACGCTGGCCGTCCGGACGCCCGGAAACCTCCATCTGGAGCATCCCCAGGTCCAGGCGCATCTGGATCTTCGGATCCCCATCAGCGCCTTCGATGAGGCGGACGTTGATCTGACCGGGCTCATACGCCCATTCACGCAGGATGTCGGAGATGTCTCTCGCCATCGTGTCTCCAGTCCCCAAGGCCTCACATCGGCGGGCATTCGGGCCGAGCCCAGCCGAATGAGAGCATTATTGGGCAGGGCCCGCCCGTCCATCCGCCCGCATGGCCCTCCCAGGCCGCACGGCCTCGGCAGAGCCACCATTCCAGCCGTCCGGGGCCTTGACATCCACCCGGGGCTTGAGGCAGCCCGCCCACGTGTCGATGACTCTTTCCGCCCTGTGGAACAAGGTCATTGCTGCGCGGGACGCCCTTGCGTACAGTTTCCGCAGCCCATCGGACGGAGTCAGGGTACCGACGGGCACGGATGGGACTGAGAGAGGCAGCAGACGGCGATGGCACGAGCCGAGCTCGACTCTGATCTGCATCTGTACTTGAAGCAGATCAACGAGTTTAGTCTTTTGACCCCCGAAGAAGAGAAGCTCTTCGGCTGGCGTGTCATTAACGACAGCTGCGCCGAGGCGCGCGATCGACTCGTGCGGTCCAACCTCCGCCTCGTCGTCTCCATCGCCAAGCACTACACCAACCGGGGCCTGTCCCTCACCGATCTCATCGAAGAGGGCAACATCGGACTCATTCGCGCCGTCGAGGGCTTCGATCCTGCGCAGGGCGCGCGCTTCTCCACCTACGCATCCTGGTGGATCAAGCAGGCCATCAAGCGGGCCTTGATCAACGCGGGACAGCCGATTCACGTCCCGGCGTACATGGTCGAACTCATCGCCAAATGGAAGCAGGCCGTCGCCAAGTTCGAGGAGGAGCACTCCCGGCAGCCGACGACCCCCGAACTGGCGAAGATCATGGGTCTGCCCGTCAAGAAGATCAACATCATTCGCAACGCCGGCAAGGCGATGCGGTCTGCCTCGCAGGCGCCCGTGGATGAAGACGGCGAGCTGATGAGCTTCTCCGAGGTGCTGACCGACACGCGTGCCGGCCAGCCGGAGGATTCCGTCGTCCAGCGCGACGAGCTCTCCACTGTCTACGGCTTGCTCGAGGCCATCGACGAGCGTGAAGCCCGCGTCCTCCGACTGCGCTTCGGCCTCGACGGCAAGGAGCCGCTGACGCTCAAGCAGATCGGCCAGGAGATCGGCCTCACCCGCGAGCGCGTTCGCCAGATCGAGGTGGAGGCGCTCGGCAAGCTCAATCAGCGACTCCTCGACGAACGCCCCAGCCGCTTCTTCAAGCAGGGCGAGGAGGAGTGCGAGGAGCAGGAGGCCCGCCCGTCCAGCCGACGCAACGGTGACAACGGGGCCAACGGCAGCCAGCGCGTCGCGGGCTGAATTCGCAACCTGGGGCCGCTGACAGGTCTACAACTCCTGCAATGACCCAGGCCGCCGTCAAGAAGTTCATCCAGAAGATCGAGCGCACCGCGCCGGACGTCCCTGTCTGTGAACTGCGCCAGATCCGCAAGACCTACTACAAGCCCGATGGCTCCATCATGGTCGAAGCCCTGCGCGGCGTGGACCTCGCTATCCCGCAAGGCCAGTACGTCGCCATCATGGGCCCCTCCGGCTCCGGCAAGTCCACGCTCATGAACATCCTCGGCTGCCTCGATCAGCCGAGCGACGGCGCATACTTGCTCGACGGGCGCGACGTCTCATCCCTGCGCGACGACGAGCTCTCCGTCTACCGTGGCCAGAAGATCGGCTTCGTCTTCCAGGCCTTCAACCTCATCAGCTCCCTGCGCATCGAAGAGAACGTCGAGGTGCCGCTGTTCTATCGCAAGGTGCCGCGGATTGAGCGGCGCAAGCGCGCCATCGCAGCACTCGAACTCGTCGGTCTGCACGACCGCGTCGGTCACAGACCCGTTGAGCTTTCCGGTGGTCAGCAGCAGCGCGTCGCCATCGCACGCGCACTCGTCGGTGAGCCGGTCGTCCTCATGGCCGACGAGCCCACCGGGAACCTCGACAGCAACACCGGCACCGCCATCCTCGACACGCTCGACGAGCTGCACACCATCGGCATGACCATCATCATGGTCACCCACGACGAGGCCGTCGCCGAACGCTGCGAACGCGTCGTCCGTCTTCGTGATGGGCTCATCGAGGTGGACGAGGTCCTTCGGCGCAAGTACCGGGCCACCGACGACGCCCGCGACTGAGCCCGGCCGAACCGCAGGGCGGATCGATACGAATCGTCCTCACGAGGGATCTCGCGATCACGCCGCGCCGTGCCCGATACCCTTGCAGACGAGGAAGGGGTCCCGGTCTTGCCCGATGAAACGGTTTCCACCACCAGCGCACCGCCCAACGCGCCCACGCTCTGCCCATATTGCGGGCATCTCGGCAGCGACCCCTCCCGGTGTGAGAGCTGCAGGGGCCTCTTCGAGCCCCTGTCACGCCAGGCCACGCAGAACGCCATGGGCCCGTGGCAGCTTCGCGACGAGGCCCGCAAGTTCCAGCCTGGCTTCTCCTTCGACACGCTCCGCCGCCTGGTCAGCCGCGGCCGGATCACGCGACAGTCCATCGTTCGAGGCCCGACCACCCGCCAGTTCTGGACCTACGCCTGCAACGCACCCGGCATCGCCGTTCTGCTCGGTGAGTGCCACTCCTGCCACACCCGCGTCGAGCCCGACGAGTATCTCTGCGGCAAGTGCGGCGCTGCGCTCAGCCCGCCGCAGGATCGTCAGACTCTCGGCCTCTCCAGCGTGCAGTTGCTCCCTGGCGATGCATCTCCCGAAGCCGTCGCGCACAGTTCTCTGACCGCTGCAAGCGCGTCATCAGCTGCACCGACGACACAAGCAACGCCGACGCAACAACAGCAGCGTGCATCGACGCCTGCCGTGCGCCAGCGCCCGGCGCATCCCCCCGGAACACAAGTGCCGGCGGAGGCCGCTCCGCCCGCACAGGACCAGCAGAGCCGACAGACCACGCGCCGACTGCGCGAGCGACTGCGCTTCATGAGCGTGCTCTTTGTCACAACGCTCGGCATCAACATCGTCCTGCTCGCCGTCGTTGGAGTCCTGTTTTTTGCGGGTGAACTGCCCTTCCGTTTCGGATTCGGCCTTGATGGCCAGCAGGAAGCGCAACCCGCAGCGACGCAGCAACCGCAGGAGTCGGCGATCACGCCCGGCCCGACACCGCCCGCGCAGCGCGATGTCGCGACCACCCCGGCGCCGACGGCGCAGCCCGACGAGCAGCCGCCTGTCCCAATCGATCCCGGCACGGAACAGTGGACCGAAGACCTCACACGCGCCGCCATTCTCGAGGGCGAAGGCGACGTCGAGTCGCTCAGCACCGCGCTGCGCCTGCTCGAAGGCGTCCTGCGCGAAGCCCGCCTGGAGACCGGAGATCCCGGCGCGAGCTATCCCCACCTCGAAGCCCGCCTCGAGCGTATCCGCGATCAGATCGAGTACCTGGAGCTGCGGGAGTTGTTCTGAGACAGCGACGAAGCGACTGAGCGACGAAGCGACGAAGGTGTCGCATGCGTGCTACCTGCCGTCTTTCTGCCTTCCAGTCTTTGCCCCTCCGTCGCTCCGTCGCTTCGTCGCTCCGTCGCTGCTGTCCCGCCAGAGGCGGGACAGCGCCGTCACCACCCGCACGTTGGCTGGCAGGAAGACGTCCCACGGGATCTCCTCCAATGTGACCCAGCGGTGGGACGCGACCTCCAGGTTCCGTGGCTCGGGTGGTGACGGCGCTGTCCCGCCTCTGGCGGGACAGCAGCGACGGAGCGACGAAGCG
>JBCBTA010000238.1:0-5538 GCA_039818905.1 Planctomycetota bacterium | reverse complement strand
TCGAGGATCAGGTCTTCCCGAAGCGCTGCGGCCATCTCGACGGCAAGACGCTCGTGGCGATCGACCACTTCCAGGAGAAGGTTTCCCGCGCCGCGGCGGCGCGGGACGCGTGCTCCGACGGTGCGATGATCATCTGCGCGCGCACCGACGCTGCAGGCGTCAGCGGACTCGATGATGCGATACTGCGGGGCAAGGCCTTCCTCGACGCGGGGGCCGACATGCTGTTCCCCGAAGGACTCAAGACCGAGGAGGACTTCGCACGCTTCGCAGAAGCTGCGCGGTCACACCGCAACGACGCCCTGCTGCTGGCCAACATGACCGAGTTCGGCAAAACGCCGATCATCAGCCTCGATCGCTTCGGCGAGCTCGGCTACTCCTGCGTCATCTGGCCGGTCTCCACGCTGCGATCGGCAATGGGTGAGGTGAGCCGACTCCTCGAGGGACTGCGTCGCGACGGCACCGTTGAGGCATCGCTCGACTCGATGCAGCATCGAACGGATCTGTATCGGCTGCTCGGCTACACGCCTGGGCAAGAGTGGCGATTCCCCGGCTGAGCCGGATGACACTGCGTGCGGGCACTAGACTGCCCAGTCCGGGTCCGGGCGAACACCGGCGTCCGGGATCTGAAGGAGATGATGCACATGGCCGCGGAACTGAAGTCGTCGGGTCTCGAAGGGATCGTCGCAGGCAAGACGTCCATCTGCTCGGTCGAGCAGGGCAAGCTCATTTATCGCGGCTACGAGATCCATGATCTCTGCGAGAACGCGAGCTTCGAAGAGGTAGCGTACCTGCTGCTGGTCGGTCACAAGCCCTCCAATGGCGAGATCGAGACCTTCAAGAAGGAACTCATCGCCGAGCGCAGCCTTCCTGCGCCCGTGATCGACTATCTCTACGCGGCCGGCGACATGCTCAAGGCGCACACGGCAGTGCCGATGGACGTGCTGCGCAGCGCGGTCAGCATCCTGGGCAACCTGGACGCCGAGAGCCAGTCAAACGTTCATCACGCCAACGTGGCCAAGGCCAAGCGCCTGACCGCGAAGATCCCGACCATCATCGGGCACATGCAGAACATCATCGACGGGCGCGATCTGGTCGCGCCGGACGCCTCGCTCAGCCACGCCGGCAACCTGCTCTACATGATGACGGGTCGGAAGCCGACTGATGAAGAGAGCCGCATCATCGATGTCTCACTCATGCTCTATGCCGAGCACGACTACAACGCGAGTACGTTCTCCAGCCGCGTGATCGCCGGAACGCTGAGCGACATGCACGGCGCGGTGACGGGCGCCATTGCCGCGCTCAAGGGGCCGCTGCACGGAGGGGCCAACGAAGCGGCGATGGAGATGCTCCAGGAGATCGACCGCTTCGTCGGCAACGGGCACACCGTCGAGGATTTCATGAGCCGCTGCTTCGCCGAGAAGCGCAAGCTCATGGGCTTCGGCCACCGCGTGTACAAGAACGGCGACCATCGCGCGGGCATCCTCAACGCGCTGGGCCGCGCCTACGCGGAGAAGAAGGGCGCCGAGGCCGCCAAGTGGTTCGACATCGGCGATGAAGTCGAGCGCATCATGCTCCAGGACAAGCACATCCATGCCAACGTGGACTTCCCCTGCGGCATGACGTACTTCGTCATGGGAATCCCCGTGCCGCAGTACACGCCGATCTTCGTCGCCGCCCGTGTCACCGGCTGGGCCGCCCACATCATCGAGCAGCACGAGAACAACAGGCTCATCCGTCCGATCTCGGAGTACGTCGGGCCGGCCAACCTGCACTGGAACAGCTAGACGACGATGTCAATCCGGACCAAGCTCCTGCTCGTCCTGGTGGCATTCGCCATCCTTCCGATGTTCATCGCGTTCGTCGTCGGACAGGTCTCGACACGGTTCGTCGGCGCCCGGCTGACGGAGAAGACGCAGGTCGAGCTGGTCAGCGAAGCCGAGGCGCGGCTGCTGCAATACGTCAATGGCGCTGCGGCTCTGGCGGGCTCGGAAGCCCTGACGGTCAATCTGATGGTGGTCGCGCAAGCCAACGCCTATGCCGCTCTGCTCGAGCAGCAGGGCGCCTTCGACGACGCCTCGGACGTCATGTACCTGCTGACCGATGACATGGACGGTGAGCCGCCGTTTCCCCTCGGGCCCGATCCCGAGGCGCCCGAGCGGCTGGTGACCTTCGATGCCATGTCCATCTATCTGGTCGCGGATCTCGATGCGTCCGAGGTCACGCGGGATCTGCAGCAGCAGCAGGGCATGTTCGTCACGTATCGGGAGCTCCGCCAGTACCACGATGCCCTGATCTTCGCGCAGTACACCGCGACGGCATCGGGGACCCACTCGGCGTATCCGGGACATGGCGGCTACCCACGCGGCTACGACCCCAGGGAGCGCCAGTGGTATCAAATGGCTGCCGAGGGCATGTCGCCGCACGGTCCCGACGGGGTCGCGTGGAGCCCGCCGATGCGCGACGCCGTCACGCGACGAGCGGTGCTCGCAGTCTCAGCGCCCATTCGAAACACGGAAGGCAACGTCGTCGCGGTGACCGCGGCGGATGTCCTCGTCGCCGAGCTGCTCGACGGGCTCAAGCAGCCGCCCGGATGGACGAGCGAGCAGAACCTCTTCGTCGTGTCGCTCATCGGCGAGGATCCCACCGTCGGCGACACGGCCCTTGAGATCTACGCCCAGCGCTCGTACGACGACGGCGAAACCGACTGGCGCCACTCCATCGAGCTCGAGACATTTCGCTTCGATGACGATGAATCGAGCCGCGTGCTCGTGGCGTCGATCGGCGATGGTCAGGCCGGCGTCGTGCGTGGCATGCGCAATGGCCGCGACGTTCTGTGCGCATACGCGCCGATCGTCTCGGGCGGCGAGGAGACAGCCGCGGCTCTCATCTGCACGACGCCCTTCTCCGATGTGATCGCGATCGCCGACGGCATCGACGAGCGATTCAGCGACGTCACGGTGAGCCAGCTCATCACAAACGCCTCCATCGCAGTCGTTGTTCTGGGCGTGGTGGTGCTCTTCGCATTCCGCGGCAGCCGCGCCGTCTCGGAACCTGTCCAGGACCTGGCCTCGACCGCAGCCCGCATCGCGTCCGGCGACCTCGACGCGCGGGCACAGGTGACATCCGGTGACGAGCTTGGAAGCCTCGCGCGGACGTTCAACGAGATGGTCCCGAAGCTGCAGGACCGCATGCAGCTTCGCCAGTCACTCGATCTCGCGATGGAGGTGCAGCAGAGCCTGCTGCCCAGCGCTGCGCCGCGTGTTCCAGGTGTGGACGTGGATGGCCGGAGCATCTACTGCGATGAGACCGGCGGTGACTACTACGACTTCCTTCTCGTCGAGGCGATCGAAGGTGAACGCCTTGGCGTCGTCGTGGGCGATGTCACTGGACACGGCATCGCCGCGGCCCTGCTCATGACGACCGCCCGCGCGCTGCTTCGATCACGACTCGACCAGCCCGGCTCCATCGCCGAGCAGGTGCAGGACATCAATCGACACCTCTCCGAAGGCAATCAGCACGGTCGGTTCATGACGTTCTGCTACCTCATGATGGATCGAGTGTCGGGCTCACTGCGCTGGGTGCTGGCCGGGCACGACCCCCCCATCCTGTACGAGGCACGGACCGACACATTCTCCGAGCTCGGTGGAGGCGGCGGCATCCCACTGGGCGTGGATGGCACCTGGGAGTACGACGAGCTCGGGCGTGACGGCATCGAGACCGGCGATGTCGTTGTCATCGGGACCGATGGCATCTGGGAAGCAAGGAACGAAGCGGCCGAGATGTTCGGCAAGGATCGGCTCCGCGACGTCATCCGTGACGCGCATGCGGGCAGTGCATCGGAGATTTGCGATGCCGTGGTGCAGGCGGTCGTGGATTTCAGGGGACGCACGCCGCAGGGTGACGACATCACGCTGGTGGTCCTCAAGGGAACGGGCGATGCCGCACAGCGGTAAACTGCCGGCCCGTCACGCGGAGAAGCCATGACCAACTCAGCCGCTATCAATCCACTACGCTCACGAAACGAGGAGTTCCGTCACATCGAGCGCGAGCTGCGCCTCGGCGGCGGACTCAAGGCAATCGAACGTCAGCACGCCAAGAGTCGGCTGACGGCGCGCGAGCGGATCGACAGGCTCATCGATCATCCCGAGGCGTTCCTCGAACTCGGCCTGTGGGCGGCCTACGGCATGTACGAGGAGCACGGCGGTGCACCGGGCGCCGGCGTCGTGACCGGCGTCGGCTCCGTCCAGGGCCGGCCGAGCATGATCATTGCCAACGATGCAACCGTGAAGGCCGGCGCCTTCTTCCCGATGACGTGCAAGAAGATCATCAGGGCCCAGTCCATCGCGCAGCGTGCCCGGCTGCCGCTGCTGTATCTGGTCGATTCAGCTGGCGTCTTCCTGCCACTGCAGGAGGATGTCTTCCCGGACACCGATGATTTCGGGCGCATCTTCTTCAACAACTCCGTGATCAGCGCGGCGGGCATTACACAGATCGCAGCCATCATGGGAAACTGCGTCGCCGGCGGCGGATACCTGCCCGTGCTGTGCGACACCCTGCTGATGACCGAGGGCAGCGGCCTGTACCTTGCGGGTCCCGCCCTCGTGAAGGCTGCGATCGGACAGGACGTTACTGACGAAGAACTCGGCGGCGCGACCATGCACGCGACCGTCAGCGGCACCATCGACTATCACGAACCGGATGACGAGGCCTGCCTCACGCGCCTCCGTGGGCTGATGGAGAAGAACGGCTCCGTCGCGCCGCTCGGGACAGGCGAGAGCTTCTTCGCCGAGGAGGATGGACAGGGAACCGAACGTCCCGCGAGTGATATCTACGACATCTACACCGACAAGCCCGGCGCGCAATACGACATGGGTGAGATCCTCCGCTGCGTCATCGATGCCGAGTCGTTCGACGAGTACCGGCCCGACTACGGCCAGACGATCATCTGCGGCTATGCGACCATCCGTGGTCGGGCTTGCGGCATCGTCGCCAATCAGCGCAAGCTGTGTCGGCCTGCCGAAGGTGGCGTGCAACTCGGCGGCGTGATCTACCACGACAGCGCCGACAAGGCCGCACGCTTCATCATGGACTGCAACCAGAAGCAGTTGCCGCTGGTCTTCTTCCACGACACCACCGGCTTCATGGTCGGACGCGAGTCGGAACAGCACGGCATCATCAGGGCCGGAGCGAAGATGGTGAACGCGATGAGCAACACCATCACGCCCAAGATCGTGGTCATCATCGGCGGCAGCTACGGCGCCGGGAATTACGCCATGTGTGGCAGGGCTTTCGATCAGTTCCTGGCCTTCGCATGGCCCGGGTCACGCTGCGCGGTGATGGGCGCCGAGCAGGCAACCGGCACGCTTGCCATGATCGAGGAGCGCTCCCGGCAGCGCAAGGGCGAGGAGATCGACGAGCAAACCCACCAGCAGATCCTCGATGCGGTGCGGGCCTCCTACACCGAGCAGCAGGACATCCGTCACGGCGCAGCGCGGGGTTGGGTGGACCGGATCATCGAGCCCCACCAAACCAGGCGCG
>JBCBTA010000237.1:0-5546 GCA_039818905.1 Planctomycetota bacterium | reverse complement strand
CGATGGCCTCGTCGATCAGCTCGAGCCCGGCGTGCAGATGCGACTCGACGTCCTGATTGGCCTCATGCTTCTTGAGCAGTGCGGTGCGCCAGGTCCCGAAGCGATCGATCCACGCGCTGATGATGAACTCGTGGGTACCGAGTGTGTCAACGACGAACTCGCCCCTCCAGCGGTCGTTGATGAGCGGATGCATCTCTGCGCGTCGCCAGGAATGCTGCCCGCCGCGTCGGTAGAGAATCTGCGCCCGAATGGCGTCGTGACCGTCGGCGAAGATGTCCGCCTCGACCTCGACCCGGTCCCCGATGATGCGCTTGGCCGGGTACCGACCCCCATCGACAACGGGGGTGGGTGCCTCGATGACCACACGATGCCGCCCCTCCGCTGGGGCCTTCTGTGCGGCGCGCTTTCGAGATGTCTTTGAGGACGACGTCTTGGCCATATGCGAGACCCTAGCACCTCGCGGCAGTGGCGTTTGCCGAGGTCGGCATGGGGAGGATCGGCCATCGTGGAATGCCGATTCTGGCGTTCTGGGTGAACCTCTGCATGCGATTTTCATGGACTCGGGCCAGCACCTGCAACCGAGGGAGGGCGAACCCCAATAATATTAGTGTATGCTAAGTTAGTCATCGCTAATCGAAGGGGCGTGTCATGGTGACCTGGAATCTGGTGGCAGCGTGGGCAGGGATCCTGCTCGGGATGCTCTCGGGTGCGGCGCTGGGACTGGGCTTTCGTGGCGACACCTGGCTTGGGGGCTACGGCTCATGGGCCCGCAGGTTGCTACGCCTCGGACACATCTCCTTCTTCGGCATCGCGCTGCTCAACATCGCGTTCGTCGCGACGGTCGAGCGCATCGGCGGTGGCACGTGGGCGACAGGCGCCGGGGTTCTGCTGCTCGCCGGGGCCGCAAGCATGCCGACGGTGTGCGCACTGGCGGCATGCAGGAAGAGCCTGCACTGGCTGTTTGCGATTCCGGTTCTGTCGCTGCTCGGTGCAGCGGCGGTCACGCTGTGGATGAGTGTCCATTGGGCCATGGGAGGTGTGTCATGAGAGTCGGCTTCCTTGCAATGAGCGGTGTCCGCGCCTGTGACGAAGAGCTACTCCGGATCGGTCTGACACTGCCCGGGTTCGTCGAGCGCAGCGAGACGATCGCCTCGCTGCCGAGCTTGGGGCTTCTGACGCTGGCGGGCATGACGCCGCGTCGGTTCGAACGCATCTACGTTGAAGCGGAAGATGCACGGGCATCACTCGACGCGCTGATGGATTGTGATCTTGTCGCCGTGTCCTTCCTGACAGCGCAGGCTCCGGCTGCGTATGCGCTCATGGACCGGCTGCGCGGGTCGGGTGTGACGGTTGTCGCCGGTGGCCTGCACGCCACCGTCCTGCCGGGCGAGGTCAGCGCCCATGCGGATGCGGTCGTCATCGGCGAGGGGGAGCCGTCGTGGCCCACCGTGCTGGACGATCACGAACGTGGCACCCTCCGGCCGGTCTACGACTCGAGGGAAAGGCCGTTCGATCTGGCGACGGCGCCGATGCCGGCGTTCGAACTGCTTGAGCTGGACCGATACAACCGGATGACGGTGCAGACGAGCCGCGGCTGCCCATGGCGCTGCGAGTTCTGCGCCAGCTCGATCCTCCTCACGCCCCGATACGGGCAGAAGCCGGTGGATCGTGTCTTGGCGGAGATCGACCGCATCTGTTCGATGTGGAAGCGTCCATTTCTCGAGTTCGCCGATGACAACAGCTTCGTCAACACGGCGTATTGGAAACGGCTTCTGCCGGAACTGGCGACCCGTCGTGTACGGTGGTTTACGGAAACGGACATCTCAGTTGCCGATGATCCGGAACTGCTGGGCCTGATGTACGAATCGGGGTGTGCGGAGGTTCTCATCGGTCTGGAGAGCCCGACCCCCAGCGGTCTGCCGCAACTGGAGCTTCGCTCTGACTTCAAGCGGCGGCGTCAGCCGGATGCGCTCGAAGCGGTTCGCCGCATTCAGTCCCATGGCATCCGTGTCAACGGCTGCTTCATCGTGGGCCTCGATGGTCACACATCGGCGGTATTCGATGCGATCTACGACTTCGTGGATCAGGCGGCGCTGTTCGACGCGCAGATCACACTGCCGACACCCTTTCCCGGCACACCAATGTACGCGCGCCTTGAGGCGCAGGGTCGTCTGACACATCCGGGTCAGTGGGAACGCTGCACGCTGTTTGATCTGAATTTCGTGCCGTCACCGATGACTTCGGATGAACTGCGTACAGGCTTTCGATCGTTGATGTCGCGCCTGTATGCCGCGGAATTTCTGGAGGACCGACGGGCACGCTTCCGTTCACTGCTGCGCAATCGGCGCATGAGCGCATGACAACATCGTGACGGAATTCAGTCAACGTGCAATGAAGACACGCGCGCATCGTTCTCACCGCGTTGATCCCGAGTCTCCCGCCGACGCCCGTCCCGTTGTCCGAGTGCGAGGCAGAGCGGGAGCCAGGATCCAGTGTGAGGAGGACATCCATGTCCCACTGGAAGACCTGTTCGCTGTTCGTCGCTGGCGTCTCGGCGGCGATGGTTGCATTCGGTGAGCCGCAGACGGAGGAGCGCCGCACCTCGGTTGTGCAGCGTCCGCCGATCGAGCGCGAAGCACGGGAAGGTCGGCCACATGGCGCTCCGCCCCCGGCTCCGGCGCACTTCCCGCTTGAATTCCGCAGCATTGACGGGGCCGGCAACAACATCGCCAATCCGGCGTGGGGTGCTGCAGGGGTCGCCATGATCCGACTCATGCCATCGAACTACGCCGATGGCATCGCAGCCCCGGCCGACGGCGGTCTTCCCAGCGCCCGGGCCATCAGCAACGCGATCGCCGCCCAGGATGAGAGCATTCTGAATCCGGCGGGGGCATCCGACTATCTCTGGCAGTGGGGACAGTTCCTTGATCACGACATCGACGAAACACCGATCGCGGATCCTGCCGAGGCGTATGACATCGAGGTTCCCGCCGGCGACCCGTGGTTCGACCCGACGGGACTCGGCACGGTCGAGATCGGACTCGATCGCTCGGCATGGGAGTTGATCGACGGCGCTCGACACCAGCTCAACAACATCACGGCCTTCATCGATGCATCGAATGTCTACGGCTCCGAGCACCATCGCACCGAGGCGCTGCGAAGAAACGATGGGACGGGCCGTCTGGCGACCAGCGACGGTGAACTGCTGCCATTCAACACGATGCAGCTCGACAACGCGCCAACGGCGTTCGATCCATCCTTCTTCGCGGCCGGCGACATCCGGGCCAACGAGCAGATCGGTCTGACGGCGATGCACACGCTGTTCGTGCGTGAGCACAACTTCTGGGCGGACCAGGTGCGGGACGATCACCCTGAACTCTCCGGCGACGAGGTCTTCGAGCATGCGCGGGCGATCGTCGCCGCGGAGATGCAGGCAATCACGTATCGCGAATTCCTGCCGCTGCTGCTCGGTCCGGATGCTCTGCCGCCGTACGTCGGCTATCGACCGGACGTGAACCCCGGCATCGCCAACGAGTTCGCTACCGCAGGCTACCGGGTCGGGCACACCATGCTGTCATCGACGATCCGGCGTCTGTCATCGGATATGCAGGAGGCGCCGGAGGGTCACATCGCACTGCTGGACGCCTTCTTCAATCCAGCGGAGATCACTGACAACGGCATCGACTCCCTGCTGCGCGGGCTGGCGACGCAGCGGGCCCAGATGATCGACGGCATGGTGATCGACGACGTGCGCAACTTCCTATTCGGTGCACCTGGCAGCGGCGGCTTCGATCTGGCGTCGCTCAACATCCAGCGCGGCCGTGATCACGGTCTGCCGAGCTACAACGACATCCGGGAGAAGTTCGGGCTGCCACGACTCACCGGATTCGCCGGGCTGCACCCCGACCCTGATGTGTACGATCGATTCGAGTCGGCGTACGGGACGATCGATGATGTCGATGCGTGGGTCGGCCTGCTGTCGGAGCAGCACGCACACGGCGCACTCGTGGGCGAGACCTTGCGCCGTCTGCTGGCCGATCAGTTCGCGCGACTGCGGGATGGTGATCGCTTCTGGTACACGTCGTACCTGCCGCCACACATGGTGGACGTGGTTGAGGACCAGACTCTCTCGGTGATCATCCAGCGCAACACGACCGTCGGTCCCGAGATCGGCCCGAACGTATTCCTCGTGCCGCCGCCCTGTCCGGGGGACTTCAACCTCGATGGATGGGTGAACCTCACGGACTTCGCCATCCTGACGAATCACTTCGGCGTGTCGTCGGGTGCGACGGTCGAGATGGGCGACATCAACGGTGATGGCGCCGTGAATCTCGCTGACTTCCAGCTGTTCGCATCGGGCTTCGGCGCTGCCTGCAACTGACGGACGGGACGTCAGCTTCCGCGCGGGCCGGGCGTGTCATGCGCCCGGTCCGCTTCGCGTCCCGACCGACGGAGCGACGGTGGATAGCCCGGCCCCGTCTCATCGACAGCGGCGATGGTCGGGCGGATGATCTCCGGCCCAACAGGCTGTCAATGTTGAGTTTGCGTCATCGATTCAGATGACTCCGGGCCCTCCGGATGACCGATGTCCCCTCCGGTTCACAGATTGTGCGTACCGCTTGGGCAATCCGGCTAGGCGCGGGTTCGGTCTGTGCCGAATACTAGGACTAGGTTGTGAGGGTGCCGGCCCACGGGGACGGGCTGGCCATTGCTCGCGCGCGGCCGCGAGGAGGTAGACCTGTGTTCCGCTGGAAGAAGTCTGTCGTGGTGAGCGTCTCGTGCGTCACCGTGGTAGCAGGATTGGGGTACTCGGCCAGTCTGGTTGTTGACCGCCGCAGTTCGCTGGTGCAGCGAACCGCAGTGGACGCGCCGGACGTCGGTTCAGCGGTGCGACTCACCGCGCGGACCGCGGCGATGTATCCGAACGAGTTTCGGACGATCGACGGCGTTGGGAACAATGCCGCGAATCCGGACTGGGGTGCGGCAGGTATTCCCATGCTGCGCCTCATCGCTCCGTCCTACGCGGATGGCGTCGGGCAGCCTGATGACGCACAGCTGCCGAGCCCACGTGCGATCAGCAATGCAATCGCCTGGCAGGATGACAGCGTTCCAAATCATCAGAGCGCGTCGGACTATCTGTGGCAGTGGGGACAGTTTCTGGATCACGACATCACGGAAACACCCATCATGGATCCGGCCGAGCACTACGACATCGCGGTGCCACTCGGCGATGCCTTCTTCGATCCGGATTCCACGGGGAGCGAGACCATCGCGATGGACCGCTCTGCTTGGACGCTCGTTGATGGCGTTCGAGCACAGCAGAACAACATCACGGCGTTCATCGACGCATCCAACGTCTATGGATCGGAGCATGATCGGGCGGACGCACTGCGGACCAATGACGGCACCGGGCGACTGCTGACCAGCGAGGGCGATCTGCTGGTGTTCAACACCATGCAGCTTCCCAACGCTCCAACCGCGTTCGATCCCACCTTCTTCGTCGCCGGTGACATCCGGGCCAACGAGCAGATCGGTTTGGCCGCGAT
>JBCBTA010000236.1:0-5547 GCA_039818905.1 Planctomycetota bacterium | reverse complement strand
CTTGGCCGCGAAGAGGCTGGATGCCGACGCCGCCTCCGCGGAGGACTGCATCGATGCGCCACCCGACGCCGCAACGGACGCGGCTTCCGCCGGCGTCGGGGCAACGTCGTCCACGTAGATCATGCGGTGGAACGTGGTGAGGCCATCGACGGTCTCCGGTGCGTTGTAGTACGAGACGACGCCGGAGGCATCGAAGAAGCGGCCGCCTGCATGGACACCCATATCCCACGCGCCGAGGTTCATGATGCCGAAGCGGCGGGTGCCGTTGGCCTCGGCGTGGTCGATCAGGGCACGGGCGCGTTCGCTGGCTTCCTCGATGGACCACGGCCCGCGCGGAAACGCCACGCCGGCGTCCTCGAAGAGGTCGCGATGGAAGAAGAGCACCGTGTAACCGACGTTGCATGGGAAGGCGAACTGTGCCCACGTGCCGTCCGGCCCAACAACGCCGGAGGATGGCCGGGCGGCTTCGAAGATCGAGCTGAGCCCGAAGCCCTCCTCGTTGGCCCGTTCGGTGACGTCGAGCGCGACGCCGGACTGCACGAACTGGCGCAGTTGCTCGGGGCCGTAGGACTCGATGAGGTCCGGCCCGCGTCCTGCGACGCACTGCACGATGGCCTTGGTAATGTCGCGGTTGGACGGGTCGGTCTGGATGTCCACCGGCTCGCCGTAGGTCATCAGATGCCAGTCGCGGAAGAGCTGGCACTGGGTCTTGCGGGCGGGGTTGTCATCGGTGGACCAGATCAGAACCGGTGCGTCGGAGAGTGGCGGCAGGCCTCGCTCGGCCAGAAAGGTCCGGAAGGCCTCCTCGTGGGCGATGCGCTCATCCTCCGGGAGCCGTGGGATGTCACCAAGCTCTTCGGGGCGCATGCCGCGGCTGGCGGCGAATGACGTCATGAGCTCACGGACCTCGGCGCTCTCGCTCTCGGTGCCGACACGGAAATAGGCCTCGATGAGCCCTCGATCCTGTGCCTGCTCGGGAATGACGACGAGGTAGCCAAATGCCGTAAGCACGGTCCAGACGGCAACCAACCCCAGGATGACCCAACGCATGCGCTGCTCCGTGGTCGGCGTGGTTCACGCGACCGGATCGTCGAACGCGAGCCGGATCGGCGAGTGTAACGGTGGACTGCCCCTTCGCCAATCGGCACAGCCCGCACAAGTCCCTGCTGATCCGGCAACTCGCACTCCTCGGCGTGGAGGATCCGCCCCCCGGGGCCGATAGGTCCCCGGCACACGGAGTGATGGAGGAGCCACGGATGGGTACTTCGCCAGAAGCGTTCAATCAGGTCCGAGACATCTTGCGAAAGCTGGATCGCTCGATCAACGATGCCCGCGACCGCCGCCTTGCGGACCAGGAGCCCCGCCGGGTCTCCCCGTCGCCGCAGCAGGTCAACGGCCAGTCCGAGCCGACGGACCCCGATCGGCCGCTTCGGGCTCGCCCGATGCGTCGCCCCGACGACGGCCAGGATCGCTGGATCTCGCCGTCGCCCAACACCGGCCTCGGCTGAGCCGCCTGCCCCAATCCAGGTGCCGCATGTTCGCCGGGCTTGCCCCGGCCGGACGCCGATCTACAATGCGGTCAGCTAGGGGATTGGTGTAACGGTAGCACGAGTGATTCTGGTTCACTTAGTTCAGGTTCAAATCCTGGATCCCCTGTTCGAGTTCACGCCGGCCGCCCACTTGTGGCGGCCGGATCGTTTTTTGGGCTCGGCCAGTGGTTCGTGAGATCGCCTGCACGGTGACCAAGACGCCGCTCCACATCGGGCTCATCCTCGTCGCGATCGGCGTGGCTCTCTTCGTCATCCGCATGACCGGCCCCGACCGGCTGCTGTACGACGACCAGCTCAAGCCTGCTGCGTACGCGACGGACGCCATCGCCAACGGCGACTGGATCGTCCAGACCGACACCGACGGCAACGTCGCCTCCAAGCCGCCGCTGACCACCTGGATCATCGGCGCGCTGTCGCTGCCGGGAGGGCAGGTCACGCGCCTGACGCTGGCGCTGCCGTCGGCCCTGGCGATGATCGGTCTGGCGGTGCTTGTGGGCGAACTCGGCCGGCGTCACTTCGGCCCGATGGCCGGGCTGCTGGGCGGGGCGGCCATGCTGCTCAGTTCGGCCGGCTTCAAACAGGTCGCGCTGGTGCGCACGGACGCGGTCTTCGGCTTCGTGGTCACGATCATGGCGCTGCTCGCATGGCGGGCATGGACACGGCGAAGAAGCTGGCTGTGGTTCTGGATCATCGGAGGCATCGGCACGCTGACCAAGGGTCCGCTGTGCCTTCTGCTGGCGGCGGGCGGCATGCTCGCGCTGCCATGGTGCCGGCGCATGCAGCCGCTCTTCTCCGAGCGGCGCCCCGCATGGAAGCCCGCACTGCAGCACATGGGCGGTGCGCTGCTCTTCCTGCTGATCGCCGGAGGCTGGGCCCTGCTGGCGTGGCAGGCGGAGGGGCAGGCATTCGTTGACAAGGTCATCGGCGATGAGCTGGTGGGACACGCGGTCGGCACCGACATGAAGACGTCGCTGCTGTCGGGGCTGTACAAGTCGCCGCTGTACTTCCTCACGCGCTATCTGCCACTAAGCGTCTTCACATACATCGCACTCGTGCGAGTCGTGCGCACGCCGGCGACGGATCCAATGGCGCGCCGCTTCGAGCGATTCTGCTTCTGCTGGTTCATCGTCGGACTCGTGATCTTCTCGATCTCCCCCCACCAGCGCGCGGATCTGCTCACGCCCATCTGGGCCCCCGCTGCGCTGCTCGGTGGCCGTGAAATGGCGCGGCTGTTCGAAGCTCGCACGCCGCGCTTCTGCGCGACGCTCGGCGCGATCGTGCTCGCAGGCGCCCTTCTGGCCGCGTGGATCTACTACCACCCCATCACCGCCAGTCACAACGCCGCCCAGCAAGGCGCAGGCCTGCGCGCACTGGCGAAGCGCATCACCGAACGCGATGAGGTCGAACTGCTGCAGCACACGACCGAAAACAGTGCTTTGCAGTTCTACCTGCACACAATGAAGGACCGGCTGTCACCGGAGGACGCCGCGTCTCATCTGGCTTCGGGTGGGCTCATCGCTGTCGGCGCACGCGATGCGGACGTCATTGCGGCGATCGAGGCGGCAGGACTCGAGGTCGTGGAAGTGGACGCCTGGATCGGCGAAGACGGAGCCGCGGCTCGCATCCTCCGGGCATCTCCCTGACATCCGACTGGCGTCGCCGGGCGAATCGATGGACATGAACCAACGACCCTGGATGGCTGCGGTGCTGTGGGCAGCGGCGGTGTACAACGTGGTGTGGGGCGCAGCAGTGGTGTTGGCTGCGCCGTGGACGCTTGGGCTGCTGGGGCTGGAGCCCGGGAGCGTCGATGACATCACGCTGGCGTTCTGGCGATGCATCGGCATGATCGTGGGTGTCTACGGCGTGGGCTACGCCGCAGCGGCCCGCGATCCGCTGCGGCACTGGCCGATCGTGCTGGTCGGCTTCCTCGGCAAGATCTTCGGCCCGGTCGGCTTCATGCAGGCCGCGTTCATCGACGAGACCATCCCGGTGACATTCGGTATCACCATCATTCCGAACGATCTCATCTGGTGGATCCCCTTCGGAGCGATCCTCCTCGCGGCGTGGAAGCAACGGAGCACCCCATCCCCATGAGCCGATCCCTGCTGGCCTGTGCCGCCCTGCTGCTCACGATGGCCTGCCCGGCCAGCGGACAGCAGGTGGTGCGTTTCGCGGAGCCGGATCGGCTGGACATGGCCCGTGCCTACCTTCGCTTCGACCGCGCGCTGGCGGCGTCATCCCTGGAGAACGCCGCGGAAATCGCGAGCCTCCCCTTCGATCGTGCCACCACGCTCTTCTTCTCCGGGCGCGACACCTCTGCTCTTCCCATCCTCAGCGATCTGAACGTGCAGCTGCTGCAGGAGTCGAGCAAGGAGACCCGCCGCCTGCTGGAATCGAAGCGCATCGCGGCCGACCCGGCGATCATCGTCGCCGGGCCCCGGCGGCAGGTGACAATCCGCCTGACGCCGATCTTCGATCCCGGGGCGGTCGCACCTGTCGAGGCGTCCGTGCTGCTGCTCGATCCCAACGGAGATGTCCGTCTGCGAACCACCGTCGCGCTGGCGCGGGGTGAGGCACGAGCGCTCGAGCTGCCGCGCGATGCGCTGGATGTGCCCGGTGGCTGGACGGTGGTGCTGCGAGCGGGCGAGGTGGAGGTGGATGCAGTGGCCCTGCACGTCGTCCGCGAACCGCTGGACGAAGCGGTCCCGAGGCTGGAACGCGCACTTGCTGCGATCGAGGTGGCCGAGACGCTCATCGACGCAGCCGCGGCGACGCGCGATCGGCTGGCGCTGCTGTCACCGGAGCCGACGCCCTTTCTCACCGCTCGCCTGATGGCGCAGCCGGCGGGGCTCCTGCAGCAGCTGGAGCGCGACATCGCGCTGCTGCGGCGGGGCATCGACCCGTTTCGATCGCGCCCCGGCGAGACGTGGCGCACGCTGTCCCACGCGGGAACGCGCGTTCCGATGCGCGTCTACGCACCGGCGCATGTGCTCGACGACACCGCTCCCCTGATCATCGCGCTGCACGGCGCAGGGGCCGATGAGCAGATGTGGCTGAGCGGGTTCAATGATGGTCAGTTGCGCGCCCTTGCCGACGAGCACGGCTTCATCGTGGCGTGTCCATCAACGTACGCGCTCGTCGGTGGCCCGCTGGTGCTCGATCGCGTCCTCGATGTGCTCGACGAGAGTTATCAGATCGATCGAGATCGCGTCGCGATCATCGGCCATTCACTCGGTGGCTTCGTGGCATCGCGCATGGCCCAGCTGCGCAGCGACCGCATCGATGCCGTGTGCTGCTTCGCGGGCGCGAGGCCGTTCGAGCCAGATCGACCGACGGCCCGCGCACTGATCGTCGGAGCCGGCCGTGATCCGATCATCGCGGCAGGACCGCTCCGTGCGCTCTCAGAACAGGCCCAGGCGGAAGGCCTGCCCGTCGAGTACCGACACATGGAGACGATCGGTCACACGACCGTCGTCAACGCGGCGCTGGAGGAGTCGATCCTGTGGATCCTGGATGGCTGGTCAGGCGGTCTCGTCGAGTGAGGCTCGGGCAGCCATCGCAAGATCCTCCAGGTCCACGCGTCCATCCTCATTGAGATCGCCGTTCTCATACGTGGCGTCCTCAAGACCGAAGTTCTGTCGGATGGTGTCGATGTCCGGCTGCTCGGATCGAGCCGGTCCGACGCGCTCGGACTCACGTTGTGCGAACAGCGCGAAGTCCGCAAGGTCGATCACACCATCACCGTTAAGGTCACCCTCTGAGGCGGTGGCATCCTGGCTGCCGAAGTTGGCTGCGAAGGACTGCAGCCCCCCGGGCTGGCCTTGCGATGCCGTGGCAGTTGGATCAACGCGAGGGGTCGAACTCGGCACGATCTGCTCGGCCTGCGCACCCTGCGGCTGCTCCGTCGCGGTGAGCTGACGCAGTCGGACACCGAGTCCCTGGAGTCGCTCGATCAGTTCCGTGGACCCGCGCTGCTGCTGCGTGAACGACTGCACAT
>JBCBTA010000235.1:0-5584 GCA_039818905.1 Planctomycetota bacterium | reverse complement strand
CTGCTTCCCTCGGATGTGCTCGGTGTCTCGGTCTATGACCGCAACGCCGGCGTCTTCGAGTTCAAGCGCGGCCCGATCTTCGCGCACATCGTCCTGGCAGACGAGATCAACCGCACCACACCGCGGACGCAGTCGGCCCTGCTCGAATCCATGAACGAGGCCCAGGTCTCCGTCGATGGTCGCACGCTGCCCATCGACCCCCCATTCATGGTCGTCGCGACGCAGAACCCCTATGAGTTCGAAGGCACCTACGCCCTGCCGGAGAACCAGCTCGACCGATTCCTGATGCAGATCAGCCTCGGCTATCCCGAACCGAGTGACGAAATCCGCATCCTCGAAGAGCGCCCGTCGGAGAACGCCCTCGCCGATCTCACCCCAGTCATGGGCGCCGCCGATGTCGTCGATCTGCAGCATGCGACCGACGCCGTGCGCATGGACCGCTCACTGCTCGACTACGTCGTCGCCATCGCCGGCGCGACCCGGCAGCACGCCGAACTCCACCTTGGCCTGTCCACCCGCGGCAGCCTCGCGCTCACACAAAGCGCACGGGCCCGGGCGCTGCTCGGCGGGCGCGACTACTGCATTCCAGAGGACATCACCGAGAGCATCGTTCCGGTCTGCGCACACCGCGTGCTGAGCCACGCCTACGTCCGTGGCGGCGACACCGAGACGTCCAAGCGCGTCCTCCAGGAAGTGCTCCAGACCGTCCCCAGCCCAGCCTGATTCGATCTGGCGATTGGGACCTACTGCTTGACGTCATGACGGCCGTAGCGCTTCACGGCGTCGGCGATCGCCTGTCGGCACGCCTCGGGACGCGCGACGCCGACCCATTCCACCGGCGCGTGCCCCGCATCGGCTGCGCTTTCGCAGAGGACGCTCCCGATCGACAGCCAGCCCTGCGTGCGCAAGCTGCCGCAGGCAACGCGTCCCACCGACACCAGCGGCCTCTCGACCGCGCGGCTTATCACGCCGCCGCGCACCGCGAGGACGCGCCGGTCCGTCAGGACGTAGCGCGTCGTGGCCCACATGAACGCGGCCGGGATCGCACCGAGCTGCCCCAGCGCCACCACCATCAGCGGGATGCGCCACGACTGCTGGAAGGCCTGGCCCAGCACCGCAAGCACCGCGACCGACAGCACCAGGCCGATCGCACTGGCGAGGATCACCAGCCTGCCCGCGGGGCGTGTGCGCAGGAGAATCGTCTCACCATCCTGCAGTGCCGGCGTGTCGAGTTCGCCGACACCCGTCAGCGCTGCGTCACCGGATCCGCCCGCGGGGGCGTACGCTGCCCGCTCATCGACCCGACGCCGCACGCGCGCGGCGCGCACCTTCCTGGGCGGTGCGGCGGTCGTCATCCGCCCGCCTCGCGCAGCGCCACGATGTCCGGCAGGTTGCGGTAGTACCCGTCGTAGTCGAGCCCGTATCCCACCACGAACTCGTCGGGGATATCGAACCCGGAGTACTCCGCCTCCACGTCCACATCCCGCGGCACATCCTTTCTGAGCAGCATGACGCTGCGCAGGGACGCCGGCTTCTGCTCCAGGATCGCGTCGCGCAGCAGCGCAAGGGTCTGTCCGCTGTCGAGGATGTCATCGATGATCACGATGTGGCGTCCGGCGAGGTCCGTCGGCAGGGCTCCGCGGAGTTTCGCGCCCTTGGACTTCGTTGATTCGCCGGGATAGCTGCTCACGGCCACCAGACGGATGGAGAGCAGCAGCTGCATCTCGCGCACCAAGTCGGCGGCGAAGACCATCGCGCCCGTCAGCACCGGCACCAGCACGATGCGGTTGGGATGATCCTCCGGGACGTGCCCCTCAGCCTCCAGCTCGCGCTGCAGATCGCTTGCCAGGGCCATGCCCAGCTCGCGCACGCGCTGGCGAATTCTGTCCCGCTCGATGAGCACGCGGTCAACCACGTATCGCATGGGCCGCAGCATACCCGCCGCGTGGTACGCTGGCCCCATGCTGAAGATCGACTATGCCAACTGCCTGTCGGACCGCGTCGGTGTGCATGGCCTCGACGCCGCCTCGCTCGCCCCGGACTCGGACGCGGCCTCCCGTGCCGCCGCCATCACCGAGCAGCTCAATACCAGCCGCGGCACCGGCTGGGAGCGCTGGCGCGACCTGCCGGACAACCCCGTCCGCTCCCGCCACCTCGAAGCCATCCTGCCGCTGGTCGAAACGTGCCGCCCCCGCTTCGACACCATGGTCGTCCTCGGCATCGGCGGCTCCGCGCTCGGCAACATCGCGCTCCAGGCTGCGCTCAACCCGCCCACCTACAACCTCCTGCCCGACGGCCAGCGCCCCGGGCCGCGCATCTTCATCGTGGACAACGTGGACCCCGCCAACTTCAAGGCGGTGCTCGAATGCGTCCGGGCCCTCGACCCCGGTCTCCGCCGCACGCTCTTCAACGTCATCAGCAAGTCCGGCGAGACGGCGGAGACCGCCGCGCAGTTCATGACCATCCGGGCCATGCTCATCGACGCTCTGGGCCACGAGAAGCACGCCGAGCACATCGTCGCCATCACCGATCCTGAGAAGGGCACGATGCGCGGCATCTGCAACGACAACGGCTACGCCACACTGCCCGTGCCCGACGGCGTCGGCGGCAGGTTCAGCGTGCTGTCTCCCGTCGGTCTCTTCAGCGCCGCGATGTGCGGCATCGACATTGTCGGGTTGCTGGAAGGCGCGGCCCGCATGGACAAGGTCTGCAGCGAGCTCGCGCTCAACACCAACCCGGCGGCGATGCTCGCGACGCTGCTCGTCCGCCTCGGCATCGAGAAGGGCAAGCCCAACCATGTCCTGATGCCCTACTCCAACCAGCTCTACCTGCTGGCCGACTGGTTCCGCCAGCTCTGGGCCGAGTCCCTCGGCAAGGCACACGATCTGGACGGCAACGAGGTCTTCGCCGGCTTCACGCCCATCAAGGCCCTCGGCACCACCGATCAGCACTCGCAGGTGCAGTTGTATCGCGAAGGTCCGAACGACAAGGTCATCGGCCTGATCGAAGTGAAGGACTTCGGCGGACACAATCTCGAGATCCCCACCGGGCTCGGCGTCGATGCGCTGACGTATCTCGAAGGCTCCGACTTCGCGACGCTGCTCAACGCCGAGAAGCGCGCCACCGAGTTCGCCCTCGTCGAGTCGCAGCGTCCCAACTTCACGATCACCTTCCCCGCCATCGATGCCCGGCGGGTCGGTCAGTTCATCGCACTCTTCGAAGTCGCGACGGCGTACGCAGGCGCGATGCTCAACATCAACACCTACGATCAGCCGGCGGTGGAGACGGGCAAGGTCGCGACCTTCGGCCTGATGGGACGCGACGGCTACGCCGACTGGAAGGACAAGGTCGCCTCGACGCTGGCGCCGACGGACTACGTGGTGTAATGCATGACTGAAGACGCGCCGACGCAGGAACAGCAGCAGCCGCAAGGCCCACGGTTTCCGATCATCATCCTCGCCGCGCCCGGCGCCGTCGCGCTGCTCTTCGTCGCCATGGCCGACAAGGCGTCCGATGTACTCAAGAGCGCCAATCAGGCCCTGCTCATCGCCGCGATCGCGACACTCATCGCCATCCTGTGCTTCGGCGTCATGGCCGCCAAGAGTCAGGAGGAGCAGCCGGTGCGCGTCTTCGGCGTCGTCGGCGTCGCCGCCGCGGTCCTGCTGATGGGCCGCGCGATCATGTTCATGATTTAGGCAAGCACAGAGGCACAAAGGGAGAAGACAGTCGCGATTCCGATCGCCTCTTCCCTTTGTGCCTCTGTGCCTTCGTGCCTCCGTGCCTTCTTCGATTAGCCCAGAAGCTGCAGCACGCCCTGCGGCTGGGCATTGGCCAACGCCAATGTCGAACTCGCGGCGCTGCTCAGGATCTGGGCCTGCGTCAGCCGCGCGGTCTCGGCGGCGAAGTCCGTGTCACGGATCACCGATTCCGCGGCGGTCTTGTTCTCCACCGCGACACCCAGGCTCCGGATCGTCGTGCCGATCACGTTGGACTGGAAGGCGCCGAGGCGGCCGCGCAGCGAGCTGATCTCGCGAATGGAGCGATCGATCACCTTCTGGGCGGCGGTGGCATCGCCATCGACGACGTTCAGTTCCCGCCCGCCGCCGATGTCCTTCAGGAAGAACGCGCTGGTCGCCCCGCCAACGTCGAGCATCTGTCGCCCGAGCTCGCGGACCGCCACGTTCTGCACGCCGAGGCTCACCTTGCCGTTGATATCCACCTGTGATGCCAGCTGGAAGTCCGCGCCCCCACCGAGAATCGTGAAGGCCTGCACCTGCCCGAGCTTTGCCGCGTTGGGGCCGGCTGGTCCGGACGTGTCGTAGTTCAGATCGACCTCGACATCGAGGAAGTCGGTGTTGATCTGCGCCACCGTGCCGCGCGTCGTCGCGCGGATGCCGTTGATGGTCGCCTCGACGTCCTGCCCGTCATCGGTGCGCCGGTTGTCTACGCCGGCGAACGTGCTGGCGATCGTTGTCTGCGCGGTCGATGCATCATCGACCACGAAGTCGTACAGACCGATGTTGCTCGCCGTGCCGATGGCGCCATCATCAGCGACCTTGATGGACACGAACTCATCGGCGCCGACCTCCGTGCTTACCAGGCGCAGTCCCGTGCCCGACACCACGGCCTCCACACCCGTGACGCTGGCGAAGCTGGAGATGGTGCTCGCGATGTCGGTGAGCTGCGTGCCCGAACTGAAGCTGAGTTCGCGGGAGCCGAGCGAGCCCGCGACCTCCACCACGAAAGTACTGTCGCGCCCGTCGTCCGCACCCGCGCCGCCGAGGTTGAGACTCGCAGCGCCGAATGACAGGAAGAACCCGCCGACCTGGGCCGACTGCGTCACGAGCACATCGACGTCCAGCGCCTGCCCAGCCTCGAGCTTCGAGCCGCGCACCTGAAAGGAGGAGACAACGCTCGAGACGTTCTCCGTCTGGTAGTCGAGCCCGCCGTTGAGCAGCTTGAGCCCCTGGAAGCTCGTCGCCGAGGCCAGGCGGTCGATCGTTTGCAGGATCGAATCGACCTGCAGCTGATTGGCTTCCTTCTCCTCCACGCTGAGCCCGGCGGTGTTGGCGGTGAGCGTCACGAGTGCCTGCAGTTCGGTGAGGAGACTCGAGATCTCCTGCAATCCACCCTCAGCGATATTGACCACCTGATCGGCCCGCTCGCTGTTGGTGATCGCGGCGTTGAGCCCGGTGATCTCCGAGCGGAGATTCTCCGAAGCGATGAGTCCCGCCGGATCATCCTTGCCCCGGTTGATCTCCAGACCGGTGCTGAGTCGCTCGAGCGAGATGTTGAGCGTGTTGTTGTTCTCCGTCAGCACGCGCTGCGCGATGAGGGAGGGCACGTTGGTGTTGATCCGGGTCACGACGATGTCTCCGCTGTTTGACGTCTGGAGCGGAGATATCGGAGCAACCGCGCACCATTGAACACCGCGGCCCGATAAGTGCCGACGGATGTGCGCAAAAAACGCCGCCCCGACCATCAGGTGATCGGGGCGGCGGAGTTATCGGTCAGTCAGTCTCGCTCGATTAGCCGAGGAGCTGCAGGGCGGCCTGCGGCTGGACGTTGGCGGTCGCCAGCGTCG
>JBCBTA010000234.1:0-5596 GCA_039818905.1 Planctomycetota bacterium | reverse complement strand
CTTCGAAGCCGATCGATCGCAGTACCGCGGCGACACTGAGCGAGCGGATCCCGTGATGGCACATCACCACCACGGTCTTCTCCTCGTCGATCTCATCGATCCGGGCCGCGAGATCCTCCATGGGCACGTGCATCGCTCCGTCGATGCGCGCAAGCTGCAGTTCATCGTCGCGGCGGCAGTCCAGCAGGACCACATCGGCCGAGCCGAGCATGGCCCGCACCTGCTCGGGAGACAACTCCAGTGCATGCATGTGTGGTCACTCCGCGGCGGGCGGAGCGTCCTCATCCATCGACGCGGCAGCCTGCTCCACCATGCCTGAGTACCGCTGGTACGGCTCGGTCGGGCTCTGCTGCGGATGATCGATACCCCGCGGAATGGCCAGCACGATGTCGCCGACCACATAGAAGGGCCACACCAGCCACTCGACGACCTGCGTCCCCGCGTTGCCGCGAGTCTCCAGGGCGGACAGGGCCGTGGGATGCTCGCCGCGACCGCGCGATGTGGAGTCATCGAAGTCCGGCATCGACCGCGTGAAGTGCGCGTGATGCGCGACACCGTCGTTCGGGACCACGATCTCCACGCTGCCCCAGTTCGAACGGTCGAGCCCCTTCACCGAAGGCTCGGACTGCTCGACAAGCGCGACCGATTGCTGCTCGATCGACGCCAACACCACGGTGTTCTCACCGTTGATGTTGCCAATGGCCAGACGGTCGTTGTCCACCGCGCAGCCGCACAGCAGGGGACCGGTCAACAGCAGTGAAACTCCAACTCGACGCATGTGCTCACCTCGTGGGCCAGATACTACGTCAAATCCTCGCGGCAGACCCGTTCGACGGCGGTGCGGCAGACATCGGCATCGAATCCACGCCGCGCCAGTACGCCGAAGAGCCGTCTGCGCCGCGCCTGATCGTCCACGCCGGCCCCGAAGGTGCGCGCCCGCCGCGAGGCCAACGCAATGGCATCCTCCAGCGGATCGCGGCCTTCCAGCGCCCCGGCCGCGGCTGCCTTGGCTCCCTCGGCATCGATGCCCTGCTGACGCAGCTTTGCCTCGATCAGCCGGCGACCCGCCGGACGACGCGAGACAATCGCCCGAGCCGCACTCGCCGCCAGCGCGTCGTCGTCCAGCACGCCGCGCTGCTCAAGGGCATCGGCGACCTGCTCGGCGATGGGGGGTTCGACGCCCTTGCCCCGCAGCCGCTCTATCAGCCGGCGGCGTGAGCACGGCGCTCGCTGGATCGACGCAATCGCCCGGCGCATCGCGCGGTCGATCTCCATGGCGCGCAGCACCCGCTCGCAGATGTCCTGTGTCCACTCCACATCCGGCGCCAGGCCGATCGCCGTGACATCGCTCGTCGGGAGGCTGAAGGCGCCGCCATCGACGCGCACGCGCGAGCGGTCCATATCGACTTGGCGCACCCGGCGCACGCGTGCCCCGATTTCAATCGATGCAACGATGTCGCGTGGATCGCGGCGCTGACGCTTCGGTGTGGCCTTCACTGCCCGAGGCTCGCGAGGAACTCGCTGATCTCGCCGCTGGCCTTGCCATTGCCCGCAGCCTGAGCGCGGGCCAGCCCGTCGCGCAGTGTCGAGGCCGCTGCATCGACGTTCTCCATCGACTCCAGAGCACGGGCTTTGTGGTAGTACGCGTAGTGGTAGTCCGCATCGAGCGCGAGACACCTGTCGAACCACTCCAGCGCCGCCGGGAAGTCGCCGTTGGTCATATGCTCCTGCGCGATCATGTAGGGCACGTCGGCGTCGGATGGATCCGCTTCGAAGAGCGACCGCAGCTTGGCAAGCCTGTCCATGGACCCAGTCTATCGCGCACGCCGGGCGACGAACCGCTGGTGGAGCACGTCCGTCTTTTCCCATCCCGCCCGCGCGGGGGAGAGCCGCCTGCCGTGGAAGATCAGAAGATGGCTGAGCATCGTCCATTTCTTGCGCGGGAACAGCGCCATGAGATACCGCTCGGTCATCGGCACCGTCGTGTCCGCAGGCACAAGCTCCAATCGGCCCGCGATGCGATGCACATGCGTATCCACGACCACGGCGTCATTGATGCCGAAGCCCTCGCCCAGCACGACGCCGGCAGTCTTGCGGGCCACGCCCCGAAGTGTCAGCAGTGCATCCATGGTTCGCGGCACCTCGCCGCCGTACTCCTCGACGACACGAACCATCGCTTCATGGATCGATCGGGCCTTGTTGCGGAAGAGGCCGATGGACTTGATGTACGGCTCGATCTGCTTTGGACTCGACGCTGCAAACGCCTCCGGCGTGGAGAACTTCTTGAACAGGCCGGGTGTGGCCTTGTTCACGCCGACATCCGTCGCCTGCGCGCTCAGGATCGTCGCGATCAGCAGCTCATGGGGCGACTGGAAGTCAAGCTCGCAGTGCGCGTCAGGATGAAGCTCCTCCAGCGCGGCGTAGATCCGCGCCGCGCGCCGCTTCTCTCCGGCGGAAACCTCGGGCAGTGCGAAGGGCAGATCACGCAAACCCGGCGGATTCTCCGGCGTGCGCACAGGACGACCGCTCATGCGACTTCCTCCGACCGCGAGACGCAGCTGCCCAGCAGCGCAAAGCCCACAGACACCAGTTGCGCGATCAACAAGGTACTCGCTATCGGATGCATGCGATCGAACGCAGCCTTGTGCTCGGCGGCCATCGCGTTGTCACCGACAGCCGCGGCGGACCAGAACGTCTCAAGATGATGCGACATCGCCGGCCGCTGTAGTGCGAGGATCCAGATCGACAGGCCCAGGGCGGTCGCCAGCGCGAGCAGCCGAAGGAGCCACACGCGATTCCGATGCCGCCGCGAGAAGCCGAGCGTCATCATCGCAAGTGCACCGATGCTGGCTGTCGTCCACTCCGAGACGAGAAATGCACGGTTCATGATCGCACCTGCGGCGATGGCCCAGTGCTCGCCGTCGTACCGGGCATAAGCCGGGAGCTGCGGATCGAGCGATTTCATCGTCGGGAACGCGATCGCCGCCGTCGCACCGACCATCAGCATCACGCCCATCCACAGACCCAGGCTGCCGCGATGGAGGGTGTCGAGGATGGACCGGGCGCGAGTCATGAGGGAGGGATGATACGCACCCGTGTCGCTCGTCCCAGATGCGGTACAACGGTGTGGTGTTCACTGCACCGTCGATGCCGCTGTCCCTCGCGCTGGCCGGTCTGACCGGCCCGACGCCGCGCGCTCAGATCGAGTGGGCCGCCCAGGTCGGCTATCGCGCCGTGCAGTTGAATGCAGCCGTGCTTCGTCCGCGTGAGCTCGGCCGCTCAGCTCGGCGAGATCTCGCGGCCTTGCTGCGTCGCAACCAGCTGCGCACCTCCGGTATCGACCTGTGGATCCCGACACAACATCTGCTCGCCCCGGAGCATGCCGACCGCGCGACCGCCGCCCTCATCGATGCCTGCGGCTTCGCGGCGGACATGGCGGAACTGAGCGGCGGACAGCCCGTGCTCTCCGTCGCCCTGCCGCACGACGACGACGCCAGGCCGGTGATCGAGTCGGTCTGCAGCGTCGCTCTGGAACGTGGTGTTCGACTCGCTGACCACACATGGCCACCGACTGAGACGGCACGTGACGGCAGCTCACCGCTGAGCGTGGGTGTGGATCCGGCCGCGATCTACCTCGCCGAGGGGATCGACGCCGATCCGGCGGCATCCGTCTCTCGCTTGGGACCTGCACTTGCCGCTGTCAGGCTGTCCGATGTCGGGCAGACGGGTCGCGTCGCACCTGGCTCCGGCAGGCTGGACACATTCGCCTACGCGGTCGCGGTCGCGACCAGCAGCTTTGGCGGCGATGTCGTCGTCGATCTTCGGACGCTGACCGAGCAGGATACGGTGGCGCGCGATGTCATCGAGCAGTTCGGGCACGACTGAATCGGGGCCCCGCTCGTCGGCCAGCTCGATCGGGCATAGAGTTGCGGTCTGATGGCGACCGAACGCGACTACTACGAGGTCCTCGGCGTTGCCCGTTCCGCGAGCGACGATGACATCAAGCGCGCCTACCGCAAGCTGGCCCGCGAGAAGCATCCCGACGTCAACAAGGCCGCCAACGCCGCCGAACAGTTCGGCGAGATCCAGCGGGCGTATGAAGTGCTGAGCGACGACGCCAAGCGGAAACGCTACGACCGTCTCGGGCACGCCGGCGTGGATGGTGCCGGTGCATCCCAGCAGTGGGGCGGTGGCGGCGGTCCGCGGCAGGGAACGTACACCTGGACCAACGTCGGCGGTCCCGGTGGCGCCGGCGGCGCGTCGGACTTCGACGTGCACTCCATCTTCGAGGAGATGTTCGGCGGTCGCGCTCGTGGTGGGGGTGCGCCTGGTGGCTTCGGATCTCAGGCCCGGGCCACGTCCCGCAGCAGTCGCGGGCGCGACGTCTCGCGAGACGTCACCGTGGACTTCCTCGATGCAGTGCGCGGCTCGACGACGTCCATCCGCGTGCGTCGTGGTGGATCGATGCAGACCATCGACGTCACCATCCCGCCGGGCAGCAAGGATGGCACCAAGCTCCGCGTCCGTGGCTCGGGCTCGCCCAGCGCAGGCGGCGGCACGCCGGGGGACCTCATCCTGACCGTGAAGGTGACGCCACACCCGCACTTCAAGTGGGATGGCGACAACCTGCTCGTCGATCTTCCGCTCACCATCGTCGAGGCAACGCTCGGAGCGAAGGTCCACGTGCCAACACTGCGCGGCAGCGCCGAGTTGACCATCCCGCCCGGGACGTCCAGTGGCCAGCGTCTGCGGCTGCGTGGTCAGGGTGTGCCTGGAGCCTCCGGCAGCGCCGCTGATCTGTACGCCACGGTGCGTATCGTCGCACCGAAGAGGCTGAATGCCGCCGATCGGCGCACGCTGACGGATCTTGCGTCTCGCCTCGAGTCACCCCGCTCCGGCAAGGACTGGCCGGACGACTGAGTCGAAGAGGCTGCTCACCGCGACGCGGTGACCACCGAATCGCCACCAATCTGCAGACGGGCCCGCTGCGCATCGCCCTCGCTGTCGTACTCGCCGATCTGCACCAGGTACAGCACGTCGCCTCGGACCGTCGGCATCTCGACGATGCGCACGTTGCCAAGCCCGAATGCCTCGGCCACGTCGATCACGCGCGCGGCGCTGCGTTCGGCGTTGTCGTAGTCACGGAACGCGCCGACCTGGACCGTGTACGCCGACATCTGTGCGCCGACGTCCGACAGCGACCGCAGCCGGCGGTCGATCGCCTGCGAGTGTGCGAGGCGGTAGTGCAGGCGTGCGGCGTCGATTCGCCCCAGTGCTTCATAGGAATGGGCAGCCTGCAGATGCGCTTGAGCAGCGGCATCGCCGCTGAGCCACCGCGATGCGTTGCTGAGTGCCGCGGCGGCAGTCTCGTGGTTCCCACGCTCTGCTTCGATCAGGCCGGCTGTGGCCGACGCACGTCCGGCGATCTGCCGATCCGGGTGGTTCATCAGGGGGCGAAGCCACCCGAGGGCGGTGTCATCCTGATCCAGCGCGTGCGCGGAGAGCCCGGCAATGAGCGCCGCCTGATCACGGCGCACGCCTGACGTGCGATCGTGCTCTGCCGTCGCCTCGCGATAGGCGCGGCGGTAGTTGCCAG
>JBCBTA010000233.1:0-5619 GCA_039818905.1 Planctomycetota bacterium | reverse complement strand
GTGCTCAACGCCAAGCAGCATGAGCGTGAGGCAACGATCGTGGAAGGCGCCGGCCAGCTCGGCGCCGTGATGATCGCGACCAACATGGCCGGTCGAGGCACCGACATCAAGCTGCAGCCGGTCGATCGCAAGATCATGCTCGACCACTGGCTCCGCCGCGGTATCGCGCCGCGCGATGCCTCCGTCGATGACGATGAGCAGGCACTGCGCCAGAAGGTGTATCGCAAGATCGCACCCAAGGCACTCGGCGTCTCCAAGCGCGATGTCGAGTCGATGAGCCCCGAGGACATCGAACTCGCGTTGCTGCGGCACTGGGTGCTCGAGCACACCTGGGCGGATGACAAGAAGGTCCGCTCCATGGGCGCCGACGATCTGCGGACCATGCTCGATGAGCAGGGCCGTTTCGCCATGCATCGTCTCCAGTGGATCGAGAGCATCGAGTCACTGGGTGGCCTGCACGTCATCGGCACCGAGCGGCACGAATCTCGCCGAATCGACAACCAGCTGCGTGGTCGATCCGGCCGCCAGGGTGACCAGGGATCCACGCGGTTCTTCGTGTCGCTCGACGACGAGCTGATGAAGCTCTTCGCCGGTCAGACGACCATGAAGGTGCTGTCGCGCCTCGGCATGAAGGAGGGCGATGCCATTGAGCATCCGATGCTCTCAAAGGCCATCGTTCGCGCCCAGCGCAAGGTCGAAGAGCGCAACTTCCAGATTCGCAAGAACATCCTCGAGTATGACGAGGTCATGGAGCATCAGCGTCAGGACTTCTACGGCATGCGCCAGCGCGTGCTCGATGGACGCGATATCCGTGGGCTGATCTTCGACTTCATCGAGGAGGCGGCACTGACTGCCGTGGACAAGTACCTCGACAAGGACTATTCGAGCGAGTGTGTCGCTACGCTCGCCAGTGAGCAGCTCAAGACTTCGGTGCCGACCGAGCGGATTCGCGGCAAGGACAAGGACGAGGTCATCGCGACCGTCCGCCGCGTCGCGCGCGAGGACGCCAGGGCCGAGATCGGCGTCACCATCGGCGAGTACATTCCCGACGGTGCGACCGTCGAGGACATCGACACCAAGGGTCTGGTCGCGTGGGCGGACTCGCGATTCAGCGTCAAGCTCACCAGCGACGAAGTGCTCTCGGGTGACACCAAGCTCATTACGGATCGCCTCGAGGAAGCTGCGTACCAGATCATCGATGACGCGGAGCTCGATGGGGTCGAGAAGTACCTCGTGGCCAACTATGGCGAGCACGCCCTGTGTGAGTGGCTCGACCGCACCATGGGTCTCGAATTCAGCGTTGAGAAGATCATCGAGTGTGAGCAGCGCGAGGATGTCGTCGCGCTCGTGCTCGATCGAGTTCAGACCGCGTACGACAAGCGCGAAGTCGAGTATCCCGTTGACTTCATGCTCGAGCTGACGATGGGATTGATGCGTCAGAACGCACAGTCGGCAACCGAGAATCTGGTCCGGTGGGCGAACACGCGATACGAACTCGGCTGGGACGAGACGGTGCTCCGCACCCGCATGCCGCAGCAGATTCGCGAAGACCTGCTCAAGGCATCTGCGGCGTTCGTCGAATCCGGACGCCTGGACAAGGCCATCGATGACGCACTCGCATGTGCCGACGACGAGGCGCTCGAGGAGCACCTGCGCGACAAGTACAACGCGATTCTCCCGCTGTGGATGCGTCGCCTGAAGGGTGAGGATCGCGAGAACGCGATTCGTGCCCGCATCGAGGGCATCCTGCGGTCGGAGCTGGTGTGGTTCGAGCAGACCGTTCTGCTGCAGGTGCTCGATCCGCTCTGGAAGGATCACCTGTACGCGATGGACCAGCTGCGCGACGCGATCGGCTACCGCGCGTTCAGCCAGCAGGATCCGCGCATCGAGTACAAGCGCGAGGGTGCTCGCCTGTACAAGGAGATGCTGGAGCGCGTGCGCGACCAGGTGACCGAGTACGTCTTCAAGGCGCGCATCATGCCGCAGGTTGGCCCTCCGCAGCGCACCAGGCCCGCGGCGGCGCCCGCGCAGGCTGCCCCGCAACCGCGGCAGCAGGCTCCGGCCCAGCAGGGTCAGGGTCAGCAGCAGGCCCAACAGCAGGGACCGCCTCCCGGACGTCGCCCGGCGTCGGCCGCGGCACAGATGGCCCGCATGGCGGGACAGCCGATGCAGTTTGGCAGCGGCTCCATCTCCGGTCCGGGTCTGGACGCACCAGACGCGTCGAAGTCCGAGGAGAAGGACAAGAAGGAGGGTTGAGCGCTACAGCCGCACGCGATTCGCGGCGGAGATGATCTGCTCCACCCGTTCGGGATCGGGCGCATTGCGCCAGTCGCCGCGCTTCTTGTACCAGGCGCCGATGATCACGGCGTCTGCGTACTCGAACATCTCTCGGATGTTGTCGGGTGTCGTGCCACTGCCGACGACCACCGGCAATTTGGTGGCGACGCGCACCTGCCGCAGATCGTTGACGTCCGTCGGGCGTGCCGTCGCCACGCCGGTCACGATGACACCGTCGGCCGCGAAGAAGTCCGCCGCACGTGCGTACTCACTCAGGCTGACGTCGGACGTGATCGCGTGCGCACTGTGCTTCTTCTTGATATCGCACAGGATCTTGATGTCCTCGGCGCCGATGTTCTTGCGGTATCGCAGCAAGGGGCCGGCATCCGCCTCATCGAGCAGCCCTTCGTCGGCGATCGAGGCATACAGGAAGCCCTCCGCCCGGATGAACGATGCGCCCGACGCCAGTGCCACGCCCAGCGCTGCCTTGTTCGCACCGGCGAGCACCTGCACGCCCAGTGGGATGTCGATCGCGTCGCGGATCGCCAGTGTCACGGCCGTCATCGCCGCGACCGTCTCCGGCCCGACCTCGCGCCTGAGGTAGGGCACGTCATGCATGTTCTCGACGATCAGCGCATCGAAACCGGCCTTCTCGAGGAGCTTCGCCTCCTCGACCGCCCGCTGCACGATCTCCCTGATCGGCCGTTCATGCCGCGGCGATCCCGGCAGCGCGTCCATGTGGACCATGCCGACGACGGCCTTCGAGACCCCGAAGATCGATTGGCTCATGGGCTGTTCTCCTGAAAGCGAGCGGAGTATACGGCCACCATGCCCGCCGGTCAGGAGGTCATCGGCGTCAGCCCCATCATGCGGCTGATCGCACCGAGACGCTCACCAAGCGACGGCTTGCGCGGCTCGGCTCCCGTCGATGCAAGCAGCATGAGCGTCTCGTCATCGTCCGGCTCCGCACCGCCGCGATGGCTGTGCAGCGCATCACGCACGCTCTGTAGGAATGCCGTCGGCTCGGAGGGATCGAGAAGACGCACGATGTCGAACAGGCCCGCCTCACCGAGCAGTGAGCCATCGGGCGAGCGGGCCTCGGTCAGTGCGTCCGTATAGATCAGCACGCGGTCGCCCGGATGAAGCTGGACGGCGAATTGGTGGTAGTCCGTTGGCTCGATGACACCGAGCGGGAGGTCCGCCGCATGCTCCTGGAGCAATCCATCCGATGATTCGGTCAGCACCGCCCAGCTGTTGCTCTGGGCCCGGTACCACAGAGGACGCGGATGACCGGCGTTGCTGACGATGAGCTGGCGCTCCGGCGCGAAGTAGCTGGTGAGCAGGGCGGTGGCGAATATGCCCGCTTCGGACTGCTGCGTGAACTCATCATTGAGCGCCTGCACGAAGCGCGACTGGTCCGGTGTGTTGATGTGCTTGCGCATCAGTCCTCGCAGCGTCCTTGCGAAGGCATCGACCGACGCTCCATGCCCGGAAACGTCGGCAACCGCAAATCGAGCGACACAGCCCGCCATGCACATCGAGACGTAGTGGACGTCCCCGCCGCGCTCGTCTCCCGCGTGCGGCATGCTGTAGATGTACGCATCGACGCCCACGGTGCTGATGGCACTGTCGATCGCACGATTGCCACCCCAGATCTCCATGCACCGCATGTCGTGCTGTGAGGTGGCAGGGCGCGTCGTGCTGGTCACGATCCGATCCTCCGAGACGCAGGTATGCTGGCCGTTTCTCACGTTCTGGAGATGGCAGATGCGCACACAAGAACACACGCAGCGGCTGTTGGCCGTCGCACGCGGCAGCGAGCCTGCGGGCACGATGCTTCGCAACGCTCGCATTGTCAACGTCTTCACCGGGGAGGTTCTTCCGGGAGATGTCGGACTTTGCGGCGGACGTATTGCCTGGGTCTCAGGCGTTGATGGTCAGGCGGGCCCGCCGCGAGAGGCTCAATCGGTCATCGATCTCGAGGGGTCGTACGTCGCACCGGGGCTGATCGATGCGCACATGCATGTCGAATCGACCATGATGCCGCCGAGCGAGTTCGTCACGCTCTCGGCGCCGAACGGCACGACGACTGTCATCGCCGATCCCCACGAGATCGCCAACGTCGTCGGAATCCCGGGGATCCGGTGGATGATGCGCAACGCCGAGGGACTTCCCATCGACATCCGATTCGCGGCGTCGAGTTGCGTGCCGTCGTGTCACCTTGAGACGAGTGGCGCAGCGCTCTCCGCCGACGATCTCGAGCCGCTCTTCGATGACGATCGCATCATCGCGCTGGCCGAGATGATGAACTTCCCGGGTGTGGTCCACGGCGACGAGCAGGTACTCCGCAAGGTCGCGCTGGGTCTGGAGCGGCGCATCGTCGATGGGCACTGCCCCGGGCTGCGTGGGACTGACCTGCAGGCGTATGTCAGCGCCGGCATCTCGTCGGACCACGAGTCCACGGATCTTGAGGAAGCGCGTGAGAAGCTCCGCCTCGGCTTGCGCGTCTATGTCCGCGAGGGATCCGCTGCGAGAAACCTCGAGGCGCTGCTGCCGCTGATCACGCCGGCCAATCAGCACCGCTTCTCATGGTGTACCGATGATCGTCACCCTGACGATCTTCGCCGCGAGGGTCACATCGATCATGTCGTGCGCAAGGCGATCGCCGGCGGCCTGGATCCCGTCGTTGCGATCGCCATCGGTTCGCTGCATACCGCACGTCACTACGGCTTGCGCGACACAGGCGCCGTCGCGCCGGGACACCATGCTGATCTGATCGTGTTCGATGATCTGCAGCAGCCGCAGCCACGCATGACGTTCTTCCGTGGTGAGCTGGTTGCGCGCGATGGAACGTACCTGCGTGAGCGCACACCGCTGGTTGATCCGCCTGTCGGCACGGTGACGTTGCCGGACGTGGATGCCGCGGCACTCGGCGTTCCGGTACAAGGCAGCCGCATCCGGGTGATCGGCATGGATCCGCATCAGCTCATTACACAGCATCTGGAAATGGACGCTCGTTTCGAAGGCGGGCTTGCGGTGGCCGATCCGGATCGTGACCTGCTCAAACTCGTTGTGATGGAGCGGCATGGCGGCAGTGGGGCGATCGGGCGTGGCTTCGTGACGGGCTTCAGTTTCCGTGGAGGTGCGCTGGCGAGCACCGTCGGGCACGATGCGCACAATCTCGCGATCGTGGGCGACAACGACGCCGACATGCTGCTTGCCGCTCGTGAGCTTGAGCGCGTCGGTGGTGGTCAGTGTGTTGTCGGCGGCGGCGAGGTGAAGGCGACGCTGCCACTCCCTATCGCAGGGCTGATGAGCGATCAGCCGTCCGATGTGCTCATT
>JBCBTA010000232.1:0-5622 GCA_039818905.1 Planctomycetota bacterium | reverse complement strand
TCGCCTTGGTCTCGTCGTACAGGCGACGAGCGCTGTCGGACAGGCGCGACGGATCGAAGCGATCGGCGTGCAGCGGGTTGAAGATGTTGCGGATGCCGACGTTGCGGTCCATCGCTTCACGAGCGACGGCGAGCGCCTCCTCGAGCACGTCCACGACCTTCGTGCCCTTGCGGACGCGGTCGCGCAGCTCCGTGGTCTTCTCGCGAATCTGTGCGTCGGTCAGGCGCGACATCTGGTCGGACATCGCGTTGATCGCCTCGGCACGCTGGTGGTATCGCTTGACGATTCGCTCGTTGCGCGTGCCGAAGATCTTCTGGATCATCGGGCCGACGAGAGGGATTTCACTGCTGGCCATTGTGGTCTCTCTTGTTCTGCGCCCCGTCCCATGAGGGCCGCATATCGATCGTCGGATCCGTACGGAATCCGCCGTCGTGGTTCAGATGTTGTGTTGGGGCGACGCGTCATGTGCGCCGCACAGCGTCCTCGAACGATCAGACGAGAACGGGCGGCGGCAGATTGCACAGCGTGTCGTGCAGACGCTCGAGTGCCACGTGTGTCAACGTCAACGCATCAACGTTGGCAATGGGCGCTTCGGTTGGAAGCGTGACCGTGGACTCCGGCGGGAACACACCCGTCGATGTTCCAAAGACGGTCGCGACAGCCGTCGCGAGCACGTGCTGTGCGGTCGCCGAGACGTCGCGATCGGGCGCGCGGCGGGTCGTGTCACCGATGGCGGAGCGGGGCAGAACGTCCGACTCGATGTATGCGCACGCCGCAGCCCCCGGGACGAGGGCCAGCAGCAGCAACACCGTCAGCAGCGTCGGAGCACCGGCAGGGTGCCGCGAAGCGGGACGGTCGGGGAGTCGGGATTCCAGTTCGCAACGATCCATGGGCCACGTAGTCTATCGGCCGTCAGACAGCGACGACCAAGGGCTGCACCCAGATATGGATCGGATACCAGACCAACGCCTTTCGGAGCGGCTCGCCCTCTGCCGGGTGGACTCCGTCGATTCCACCAATCTCGAGGCCGAGCGACGGCTCCGGGATGGACGGGTCTCGGGGCCCACGCTGATCGTCGCGGCGGAGCAGCGTGGTGGCGAGGGCCGTCGCGGGGCCGTCTGGCTGAGCCCCAGGGGCGGCCTGTGGGTCACGCTGATCTGGCCCCTGCTGGAGCCCCCACGCGAGCTCAACGGGCTGGGCCTCCGCCTGGGTGCGGCGTGCCTCAAGGCCGTGGATCACTTCGTGGAGGGGGCCGCCCAGCTGAAGTGGCCCAACGACATCCTCATCCGAGATGCCAAGGTCTGCGGCTGTATGGCCCGGACAGCCACATTCCATGGTTCCACATGGGGAATTGCCGGCATCGGCATCAATGTGTCCAACCCGATGGAGCTGGCGTCGCCAGGATTGGGCCGTGCGGTGACGAGTCTGGGTGAGGCCATGGGCTCGCCCCCCGCTCTTGAGGGGGTCCTCATCGTGCTGGCAGACCATCTGGAGCGGCTGCTGCTGGACGATGCAGGCCTTGCGGATTCCCTGCTGGAGCTGCTGAACGAGCGGCTTTGGGGAATCGGGCGTTCCGTCGAGCTGGGCCAGGGCACCGAGCGGGTGCGGGGCGAACTGCTGCGGCTGGGGCCTGGGGGCGTGCCGATCGTCCGGGATGAGGCGGGGCGCGAGGTGGCGGTGCATCCGGGTGCGTCCGAGATGTCGCCGCAGGATGGCGGGAGCCGATCCGAAGAACAGTGAACGGAACCTCTTGCAGGGCACGGTAGTATCGATGCAATGCAGGTCTGCCGATCCTCGTTGGCCGGGGGAGTGTTCCGCCGGTTACCCAGGAGGAAGGAGCGGCGCCGATGAGCAGCCCCCCAACCGCATCGCTCCGTCCGATCACGCCGGACGCGTTCGGGTACGAGCAGGCTCGGCATCTGCTGCTTCGCGCAGGCTTCGGCGGTGACCCGAACCAGATCCGCACCCTCGCCGATTGGGGCCCCAAGCGGGCGGTCAAGCATCTGATCGAAGTCGGCGCAATCGAGGGGTACCCCGAGCCTCGGGCCAACTCCTTCGAAGGCGACCTGATGCGTCAACCGACGCCCGAGGAGCTGCGCGAGTATCGGCGTGCCCAGGAGCGCGGCGATGAAGAGCGGGTCGCACAGTTCCGTGCCCGCCGCCAGCGCATGCAGCGCGCCGACCGATCGCAGATCCGGTCCATGCAGCGGTGGTGGCTGGAGCGCATGATCGAGAGTCCGAAGCCACTGGAAGAGAAGATGACGCTCTTCTGGCACGGTCACTTCGCGACGAGCTATCGCGCGATCGAGCACAGCTACCAGATGTTCCTGCAGAACCAGCTCTTTCGGAGTCATGCACTGGGCAACTTCGGATCGATGCTGTTCCGCATCATTCGCGACCCCGCGATGATCCGGTACCTCAACAACGACCGGAACGTGGCACGCAGTCCAAACGAGAACCTCGCTCGCGAGTTGATGGAGCTCTTCAGCCTCGGTGAGGGCAACTACTCCGAGCGTGACATCAAGGAAGGCGCGCGGGCCCTGACGGGCTACAGCTTCAGCGAGAACGACTTCCTGTTCGTTCCGGACCGGCACGACCAGGGATCCAAGCGCATCCTCGGCCGGTCGGGCAACATGGACGGCGACGACTTCGTGCGCGCCATCCTGGAGCAGCGCGACTGCAGCGAGTTCATTGCATCCAAGCTGTATCGTTTCTTCGTACGCGAGCTCCCGGCTTCGCGCGACGATCCTGACGCCAAGCCCGTGTCGGCCATCCTGCGGCGGCTTGCTGCGACATTCCGCGGCTCGCGTTACGAGATCGCGCCGATGCTCGAGCAGCTGCTCCTCTCCGAGCACTTCTACGACCCAAGCAACCTACAGCGACAGATTAAGTCGCCGGCAGAGCTCGTCGTCGGTGCGGTGCGCTCCATGCGCACACCGGTGCGCGATCTCGGCATCCTGGTCGATGCGATGGATCTGATGGGACAGAGCCTGTTCTTCCCGCCCAACGTCGCGGGCTGGGAGGGTGGACGGAGCTGGGTGAACACATCCACCCTGTTCGTGCGCCAGAACATCCTGAACTTCCTGCTGACGGGCAAGACGCCCTCGGGATACGACGCGATGGCGTCGGTCGAGCGGTACGACCCGATGGTGCTGCTGGATGACCTGCGCGAGACGGATCCGGATGCGGATCGCTCGCCACAGAAGGTCGTGTCGTATCTGCTGCGATTCATGCTCGGCGGCGAGCCGACACCGGACAAGATGCGCACGCTGGTGGGCTTCATCGAAGGGCATGGCGGGCGCGTGACGCCCGATGTCGTGACGGGAACGCTTGCCCTGATCGCGGCTATGCCCGAGTATCAACTGTGCTGAGCGACGATTCCTGCGTTTGACGAAGGGATAAACACAATGGACCTGCATGGTTCCAAGGCATATTCGCGGCGGGCGTTCCTGCAGCGCGGCGTCACACTCGCCTCCAGCGCCGTGACCGTGCCCTACTTCCTGCAAAGCTCCGCCGTCGCTCTGGCCAGGCCGGCCAACGCCGGGACCAGCGTCGCGGGCGTCCCCGAAGAACGCGTGCTTGTCGTCGTGCAGCTCGCCGGCGGCAACGACGGTCTGAACACGGTCATCCCCTTCGAGGATGACTCGTACTACAGGCTGCGCCCGCAGATCGGTATCCCCGGGGCACAGGTCCACAAGCTCAGCGCGCGCTCGTCGATCGGTCTGCACCCGGCGATGGATTCCATGAAGGAACTGTATGACGACGGCCTGCTGACCGTCGTGCAGGGTGTGGGCTACCCCAACCCCAACCGATCGCACTTTACGAGCATGGATATCTGGCACACCGCCGACACCAGCGGCGTTGGAGACGGCTGGCTGGGTCGCTTCTTCGATGCCCAGTGCGCCGGTGCGGATCCGCGCACCGGCAAGGGCGCGCCGGCGGGTCATGCCGGTGTCGCCGTCGGACGCGACGCACCGCTGGCCATGCAAGGCCGTCAGTACCGCCCGATCTCCTTCGAAACGGCTGACATGTTCCGCTGGACCGGGCTCGATCTGCATCCCTCGATGGCCCAGCCGTACGAGGAGATCCTCGAGTCGGAGCTGGACCCGACCGTCGAGCAGGGCAACCCGAGCGCCGCGTTCCTGACGCGCACGGCGATGGATGCACAAGTGGCCAGCGCGAAGATCCGCCGCGCGGTCGATACCGATCCGCTGGTGCGGTATCCGAATAGCGGTCTGGCTCGCCAGCTTGCCATGGTGGCATCGATGATTCGCGCGGGCCTGGAGACGCGCGTGTACTACGTCTCGCTCGGCGGCTTTGACACGCACGCTGGACAGGGCGGCGCGGGCGGCCAGCACGCCAACCTGCTGCGCACGCTCTCGGAGGCGGTCAACGCCTTCTACAAGGATCTGCAGGCGCAGGGGAACGACGGACGCGTGTTGACGATGAGCTTCAGCGAGTTCGGCCGTCGCGTTGGACAGAACGCCAGCAACGGCACCGATCACGGGGCCGCGGCACCGATGTTCCTGATGGGCCCGATGGTCCGACCCGGCGTGCACGGCGGGCATCCCTCGCTGACGGATCTCGATGCGGGCGACCTGAAGTACCACACCGACTTCCGCAACGTGTACTCGGCGGTGCTCGGCGAGTGGCTGAAGGCGGACAGCTCGCGCGTGCTCGGCGGCACGTTCAAGCCGCTGCGTGTGCTCAAGACATAGTCAGCGACGGCGTCGCGACGTGAATGAGCCCAGCACGAGCACGAGCGCGGCTGATCCCGGCGCGGGGATGGTCAGCGTATAGATGCGTCCTGACCGCTCACCGATGAAGAGCAGGCCGCTCGCCTCATCGACGGCGACTCCCCAGCCATCGAAGCGCGGTGCCGCGGATCCCGGCGGCAACCCGTCTTCCGGAAGGACGACATCAGTCGCACCGAGCCGTGTGCCATCGAAGGCGTACACCTCGAGGAAGGCGGGATCGGCGAGCCCGAAGTCATTCCTGCCGTAGGTCAGCAGTGCGGCTTGCGCAACGGGCTGCCCGAGCAGCAGGCTCGCGAAGCCGGCGGAGATATCGGTGACGCCCTTGGTTCCGGCGGTGACGCTGAAGGACGTGGATGCCGCGCCGAGACCGCTGGCGGCGTCGTGGGTGCGGATCGAGAGTGTGGAGACCGCGGGAGACGGCTGCGAGTTCTCGATAACCGCGAACTGCCCGAGGGCTTCGACGAACTCGACACTGAAGGGATCGAAGGAGGGCGCGAAGTCGAAGCGCGGGCCGAGTGTTGCGGGCGCCCCGCCGATGGTGAAGGCGTCGGTGTCGCCGGAACCGACCGACCCGACGTGCACCAGTGTCGGCGTCGATCCCGTGTACGCACCGAAGCCCACACCGCTCGCATTGACGGCGACCGTCCGGGCACGGAGAAAACGGTCGGCGGGCGCAAGTCCGGTGAGGATCACGCTCGTCGGCAGACTCAGGTCACCTGCCGCTCCGGGTTCGTAGGACCACGCGCCTCCGTCGATGAGCGCGATGTTGCCGGCGGTGACGTGCAGCCGGCCGTCGTGAAAGGTCATGTCTCGCGGCGAGCCGATGGTGTCGCCGATCAGCCCGGGGGCCGGATCCGCCGAGACG
>JBCBTA010000231.1:0-5625 GCA_039818905.1 Planctomycetota bacterium | reverse complement strand
CGGACTATCGGCGACTCGATGCCTACGTGATCCGATCGATGCGCGATGGCACGGGCGTCGAGCGAACGAGCGCGCGACCCGGGCTCTCGGGTCTGCTGGGTCGTCGGGCGACCAGCAACCGCGGCGAGACGGCGCGGACGACCCACGAGGTGCTCGAGGTGTTGTCGGCGGGGCATCGGCAGGTGTACATCGATGCGCGTTTGGTGGAGGACGCGCACAATCCACTCGGCGTACTGCCCGTGGTGCACGTACAGAACGGAAGTCAGCCCTTTCACTATGCAGGTCTGAGCGATGTCGAGCCACTGATCCCGCTGCAGGATGAGCTGAATACGCGGCTGAGTGACCGAGCTCACCGCGTCACGCTCCAGAGCTTCAACATGTACCTGGCCAAGGGTCTGGATGGTGACGGCGGCGGGGTCCTGCCGGTGGCGCCGGGGCAGATCTGGACGACGAACAACCCGGATGCATCGATCCAGGCCTTTGGCGGCGATGGGTATTCGCCGTCGGAGGACAAGCACATCGAGGATGTGCGCGAGTCGATGGACAAGGTGTCGTCGGTCTCGCCCGTGGTGCTTGGCGTTGTGCGGGCCAAGCTCGGGCACCTGTCGAGCGCCAATGCGCTGCGCATCACGCTGCTGGGAGTGCTCAGTCGCATGGAGCGCCGGCGCCAGGCGTACGGGCGCGCCATCGCGCGGCTAAGCGAGCTGGTGCTCCAGGCGATGGATGTGCACGGCGTGATGCGCACGGTGACGGCGGACCGTGGCGTTCGGGTGCAGTGGGCGGATCCTCTCCCAGTGACGGAGGAAGAGCGGCTGCGTTCGGCGCAGATCAAGCGTGATCTGGGTGTGCCCGAGGAGCCGGTTCTCGAGGAACTGGGCTACGGCGAGGACGAGTCCGACGTGAACTGACCGCGCTGGTGGCGCGAAGGAGGCTGTCTGATGGAAGAGCTATTGACTGCGGATGACGCGGGTGTCGCCGAGACGCAGGACGAGCGGGTCATGGAACTGGAGCAGACGCTGCGTGAGGCGCGCGAGGCGTTGGACGCGTCGGAGCGTCGGCGTGAGATCGATGTTGCGCTGCTGCGCGAGGAGGCGGTGGACCTTGAGACGGCCCGCATGCTGACGGAGGCGGCGGTCGGGCAGATGGACGAGCCGGACGTTGCGCTGGCGGTGCGCGAGCTGCGACGGCGCAAGTCGTTCCTGTTTCGTCGAGGGCCAGGGAGTCCGGGCGCCGCGATGAGCGGGCATGGCTCGGGTGATGTCGCGGGGGAGTCGGTGGTGGAGGAGGCGGCGTCCGCCGCGGCTGCGACGGGTGATCGGGGTGCGCTGCTGCGGTATCTGCGAGCGCGCCGAGGCGTTGCGTAGGGGATCGAGGACAACAGCCGGACGCAGCGTTCGGCGTGGAGGCAACTGACGATGGCATTTACGGGGAAAGCGACGTACGACGGCGGAGCGGGCCTGCCGGAACTTGCGGAGGATGTGAGCGATGTCATCGGCATCGTGAGTCCGCACGAGACACCGCTGCTGGATCATCTGGGCGACGCGCGGCGGGCTGCGCGGAGCACGGTGCACGAGTGGCTCGAGGATGCGCTGCATCCGAACTTCGGGTTCATCGATCAGACCACCTTCAGCCCGAGCCCGACCACGGCGACGCAGATCACGGTTGATGATGGCGATGCCTTCCGCATTGGTGATCAGGTGCGAGCCGAAGGGTCGGATGAGGTGATGCTGGTGGTGTTGGTGTCGGGGAACCTGCTGACGGTGTCGCGTGGCTACGGCGGGACATCGGCGGAGGCACTGTCGGACGATCTGCGCCTGCACATCATCGGCAACGCAGCCCTGGAGGGCGATGGTGTCGGGGCATCGCGTGCGACGACGCGCGTGCGACGGTGGAACTACACGCAGATCCTTCGGGCGACGGTGGAGGTGTCCGGCTCGCAGCGCGCGGTGGAGACGATCGGCGTGCGCGATGAGCTGGACTATCAGATGCAGGAACGACTCCGCGAGATGCTGCGTGATCTGGAGAGCAGCGTCATCGGCGGTGTGGCCGCGACGACCTCGCCTGAAGGCTCGTCGAACATCCGGCGCACGATGAACGGCATCCGCGCAATGCTGGAGACGAACATCTTTGAGCCGGGGATGGGCGACATTCCCGACGGTGGCGGCGGCGGCGACGAACTGACCGAGGCAGTGCTCAACGCGGCGCTGCGGGCGATCTGGGAGCAGTCGTCGGGAACGGTGGACACGATCGTGGTCGGCGGTGCGCAGAAGCGCCGGGTCAACAGCTTTATCGGCGACCGGCGTGGGTACACGTCGCGCGAGACGTCGTATCGCGATCTGGTGAGCATCTACGAGAGTGACTACGGCGTGTGCCGTGTCGTACTGAGCCGGTGGACGCCGGTGGATTCGGTCCTGCTGCTCGACTCGTCGCGCATCAGCGTGCTGCCCCTGGCGGGACGGAGCTTCCACTTCAAGCAGTTGGCCGCGACGGGCGACAGTGATGTGGGGCAGGTCATCGGGGAGTACACGCTCGAGATGATGAACGAGAACGCCCATGGCGTGATCACCAATCTCGCGGCGTGACGGGATCGCACGGTCTTCCTGCTCTTCTCTCTCATTTCCTCCCGGGGGCTCCGTGCGTACGACCGGTGCGCGCGGAGCCCACATTTCCATCGAAAGTGATGTGTCATGTTCGCGAAGGATCGAGATCTCCTGGTCCATGAGCCGGACGTCTTTTCAGACATCGCCTGGGCCGGCCAGCGCCTGCTGACGCTGCCTTCGGCCCAGGTCAGCGCCGGTTCAACGTTGTATGTGGAGTTCTTCTCGTTCGACGCGTGGGGTGTGGGCGTGGGGAGTGTGCTGCTGTTGGACGGCAGGGCGGTGGAGGTGGTGTCGCTGCCAAGTCAGGACACCGTGCTCTTTTCCGCGCTGCGTGGCGATGTGTCGGATTCGCCGCGGCCGGTGTTTGGGCTCGGCTCGAGCGTTGCGGTCGAGGCGCACACCTTTGTGCCGCAGCTGCGCGAGGTCCATGGACGTGTGCTGCGGTCGCTGGGTCTCGCGGATCAGACGACCGACGACATGCTGGGTGCGGATCGCGTGACCAATGGCGCGGCGGTGGTGGAGGTCGAGGCGCTGGGAGCGCTGTCGCTGATCTTCGCCGCGGCGGGACGTGTGGGAAACGGGTCGTCGCCGATGTCGATGCGGGCAGCGCAGTACGCGTCGCGATTCGAGGAGGCGCTGCGTCGTCTTCGGGTGGAGGTTGATCTGGATGGCGACGGAGCACCGGATGCGACGCGCCGTGTGGGAGTGGTTCGAATGCACAGGGGGCGGGCATGATCTGGCTGCAGCCGCGGCGGGTGACGATTGGTGGGCAGGAGCTGTCGCACGTGGGCGTGGTGACGGTGGACCGTTCGGCGGATCGCGTGGTGGTGGAGCACTCGGACCTCGGGCCGCACGTTGCGTTTGCGGATGTGCCGGAGCAGCGTGCGACGATCGTCCTGTCGCGCACGCTGGTGAACGAAGGCGCTGCGGGGTCGCTGCGTCCGGGTGATGCGGGAACGCTGTCGTTTCGCACGGCGCCGTCGGCAAGTGGTGCACAGGTGCGTGAGGTGACGGCGGATGTGGTGATTACCGGCGTGAAGCACGAGGTGAGCGCGAAGAAGGGCGCGATGCAGACATTGGAATGTGTGGCGATCTCAGTGGGCGGTGCGAGTGATCCGATCAGCGAGACGGTGATCTGATGTCAAGCACGTTCGCGGGGGTGTCGCTATTCGATTCCGGGCCGCACCGTTTCGCGGTGCGTGCGGTGGGTCGGTACCTCACGTTTCCGTTTGAGGGCGGCGGGGGTGGGGGCACGATCGAGATCTTTGGTGAGCGTGGTCTGGTGATTGAGCAGACGGGTCGTCTTGTCGCGCCGAGCGATGCTGCCCTGTGGGTGCTGATCGATGCGGTGCGCTCGAGGGCGGAGGGTCCAACGTTGGGGACACTCGTGGATCACCACGGTCGTGTGTGGCCGAGCATGTCGATGGTGGAGCTGCGCACGGAGGATCGGATCGATCGTGGGCGCGTGGTGAGCATCGGGTACCGGGTGTTGTACGTGGGGGTGTGAGGAGGAGCGATGGATATGGCGCCGGATGTGATGATGGAGTTGATGCAGTTCGGTGTGGCTGGCGTCATCGCGTGGATGTGGATGATGGAGCGCCGGGCGTCGCAGGGTCGCGAGCGTGAGTTGAGCGAGGCGCACGAGCGGCTGATGGAGCAGCGGGTGCAGATCGATGCGCTGATGGCGTTGGTGCGCGAGAACACCAGGGCGATCGCCGCTCTGGAGGGTGCGCAGCGCGGACTGTCCACGCTGGTGGAGGTGCTCGCGGAGCGCCTGCCGGTTGTGGGGGGCCGGGCGGCATGAGCAGCGGGCCGGTAGACTCCCAGCGCTGTCATGACATGCGCACGCGCCCGAACGAGTTGTGTGATCGCGATGCTTTTGGCGGTCCTGTCATGCGCCGGGTGCGTGCGGCCGAAGGACCCAGGGGGTCATGCCGCGGAGACGGGACGGACGACCTCGGCGATCGCACGTCCGGCGTTCGAGCCGACGTCTGTTCGGGTGCATCCGCTGACGCGTCTGCTGAGTGATGCCGGTCGGCGCCGCATCGAACTGCACCTGGAACTGCTCGATGCGTGGAACCACGAGGTCAAGGCGCTGGGGACGGTGGTCGTCGAGCTGTATCAGATCGGCGGTCCGGGGGCGGAGGAGACGGGCGGTCCCATGCAGCTTCGGCTGTGGACGATCGATCTGACGGATCCGGACGCCAATTCCCGGCCGTACGACCGCGTGACGCAGACGTACCGGCTGGTGCTGGCGGACGTCCCAGAGGATCTGCCGTCACCGGAACAGCTGGAGTTGTACGTGCGATTCAACACGCCTCGCGGCGGGCTGCTCACGACGTCACATCGCCTTGGCGGAATGGAGTGACAAGACGGCTGTTACTGCGAGATCTCTCGAGCGAGCGCCTCGGCAGCCTGATCGAGTCGCTGGGGCGTCTCGTAGGAGCCGGACTCGATCTCAGCGCGGATGCGCTGGACGAGATCGGTGCGAATCTGGGGATCCTGCAGTGAGCGAGCGATGGAGGAGAGCTCGACCTGGTCGGAACGTTCGACGTTGCGCGCGGCGGGGTCATTCTGGGCGGGCGCTGCGGAGCGCTGCTGCCGGACGAATTCGACCCGCGAAGGAGCGGCGGCGTCACCAATCTGGTTGAGGTTGGGCATGGCGATCATCTGCTTGAGTCAGTCGAGTTCCGCGGTCAGTCCTTGTCCTCGCGGTGGCTGACTCGGTAGAGAGAAGGTGCGAGAGGGATGCTGCCGGCTACACTCCGTTGAGCCGCACGTCTGGGGTTGTCGCGATCCGTAGTATTGCCCTAGTGCTGGAAGTATCGACCGTGCGGATGAAGAGCCTTGAACTTTGGGTGTTTTGCCAGACTCGACTCAAGTCGTTTGTGCATATGCATTTGCGAGCTGTAAGCGAGGTGGACGTGCGAAGAACGATTGCGCGGTCTTGTGCCTTGGCGTCGGTCCCGGTGTTATCGACTGGGGTGATTCTCGGATGTGCCGCCGAGGGGGGCGAGGGCGGCGT
>JBCBTA010000230.1:0-5636 GCA_039818905.1 Planctomycetota bacterium | reverse complement strand
CCAAGAATGGCCTTCATCAGCAGGTACTCGGAGTTGAGGATGGAGTCACCCTCGAGCTCGGCGCACCAGTGGCCATCGTCGTGCAGTTTGGCGTAGAGCGCATCCAGCGCGGCGTGCGTCGCTTGCGCGGCCCGCGCGGCCAGTCCCTCCGGCGAAGCGGCGGAATTCAGCACGTCGTTCTCGACGCCCTCGCGGGGCTGGGTCATCGTTGTCATGGGGCGAATATTGTTGCGAATCCGGGCAACCCGTGCAGCAGGTTCGCGAAATGATTTGTGGGTCTTCCGGCGTCGGGAGGAACCATGACCACACAGGCCTAGAGTTCGCACGCCATGCAGCATGCCTCGGCAGCCCGATCCCTCGGATGCGCCTCGTCGCTCTCCGGCCATGTCGATCCCGTCATGGCGGCGGAGCAGGTGTGCGAGGACGTTGCGCAGGTCCTCCAGGAGGGCCCGCCCGATCTGTGTGTGCTCTTCGTCTCAGGGGACCACGTCCGCAAGATGGGGGTGATCTCCGAGACGATCCGCTCCATGTTGGAGCCCGGCCTGTTGGTCGGGGTGTCCGGCGAAGGCGTGATCGGCGAGTCGTCGGTCATCGATCGCAACACGGGCGTCAGCCTGTTCGCCGCCCACCTGCCCGGCACCACGCTGCACCCGTTCACCTATCAGCAACTCCCCCACGCCGAGGACGCCAATCCCGGATCGCTGGCCGCGATGGCCGAGGCCCTCCACGCGGGCCCCGATCTGCGGGGCGTGCTCTTCTTCGCCGATCCATTCAGCGTGCCTGCAGCGTCCGCCGTGGCAGCGATGTCCGCCATCCCGCCCGTCGTTGAGGGAATGCGCGACTGCCCCATCATCGGGGGCATGGCGTCCGCCTCGATCGCGCCGGGGAACAACCTGCTGGTGTTGGGCGATGAGGTGCTGCGTTCCGGCGGCGTCGGCGTCTCGATTCGCGGCAACGTCGCGCTTGACACGATCGTCAGCCAGGGCTGCCGTCCCATCGGCCAGCCATTGGTCGTCACCGCGGGGCGGCACAACGTCCTGCGCGAGCTCGGCGGCAAGCGGGCGCTGGATGCCGTGCGCGAAACCGTGGAGAGCCTCCCCGAGGAGGAGCGGCGCCTGGTGACCAACGGCGTCTTCATCGGGCGCGTCGTCAACGAGTACAAGGACCGCTTCGGGCGGGGCGACTTCCTCATCCGCGGCCTGATGGGCGTGGATACCGAATCCGGCGTGGTCATGGTGGGCGATTCGATCCGGGTCGGCCAGACCGTGCAGCTGCATGTCAGCGATGCCCAGACCGCCGCGGAGGACCTGGAGCTGCTGCTGGCGGCCCAGCAGCTTCGGCACCCGGCGTCGGGCGGGCTGCTGTTCACGTGCAATGACCGCATCAAGCACGACGACGCCCAGATCGTCCGCAACGCCCTGGGGACGAGCGAACGCCCCCTGCCGCTGGCGGGCTTCTTCGCCGCCGGCGAGATCGGGCCCATCGGTGACCGGTCGTACATCCACGGCCACACCGCCTGCCTGACGCTGCTGCGGCAGCATCGGCCCCGCGTCGAAGAAGACTGACGCCCCATTCGACCGATAACTCCCGTGTGGTCACCTTGCGCGCCATCATGCTTGCCGGGCTCACGCTGCTCGCCGCGATCCCCGCATCGGCCCAGATTCAGCCACCGGACGGGGCGGGGCGGCTGGTTCGAACATGGGACTTCGAGGAGCGCGAGCGCGTGCTGGAACCCGTGCCGCGAAACTGGTTCCGATCGCTGCACGACCCGGACTCGGGTTCGTTTCGGCCCGGCTTCCCGAAGTACAACCTCGCCATCGTTGACAACGAGCACGCCTTCAGCGGCAACTGGTCAGTCAAACTCCCCACCAACGGCGGCAGCACCTCGTTGATGCTCGCGCGCGGCGTCGTCCCGGCGTTGCCCGACGGTGACGTGATGGTGACCGCGAAGGTGCGCACACAGAACCTCGTCCATGCTCGTGCCCGCATGGCTGGACGACTGCTCGACGATCAGTTGCAGCCGATCGAGGGCGGATTCTTCACCAGCGATGCGATCACCACCGGCGGCGCATGGCGGACCGTGACCTTCAAGATGCGCGGCGACCCCCGAGCCGCATGGATCCAGATCGAACTCCAGGTGCTGCAGCCTGCGCAGCTGCTCCCGCCACCGACGCTCGCCGAGCAGATCGTGCCACAGGATGTTCGCGGGGCGGCGTGGTTCGACGACGTCAAGATCTACCGCATCCCGCGCGTGCTGCTGTCAACGAACGATCCGGGCAACGTCGTCTTCGCACCCCGGACTCCAACCCTGGTCCTGCGTGTGCAGGATCTTGTGGGCGAGCCACTGCTCGCGGAACTTCGCGTCTTCGCACACGACGGCACGCTGGTGCACCAGCAGGACGAGCCGCTGGACAGAAGCTGGCGACCGGTTGATTGGATGCTCGATCTCCCCGCCTACGGCTGGTACCGCGGCGTGGTCCGCCTCCTGGGCAAACGTGGCCCGGTTGGCCAGACGACGTGCGACTTCGCGTGGGTCCCCGCGGATCAGCACCCTGAGCCGAGCGCACGGCGCCGCTTTGGACTGGTGGTCGAGACGCCGACACATCCCCAGCTGAGCGATGTGCCGCGGCTGCTGACGCACGCGGGCACAGGGTCGCTGTGGCTCGATGTGTGGGACGCGGCGGAGCGCGAGCGCGAAGCCGCGGCGGAGGGTGCGGACCCACTCGACCAGCGCGAGACGCGGCTCGATCAGATCGTCGAGTATCTGCTTGAAGATGGACACGACGTGACCTTCGTGCTCGAGCGCGTGCCGGGTGATCTGGCGCGGCGGGCGAACATCGACCTGGACAATCCGATTCGCCTGCTGGCCGACGCTGAACTGCCGTGGCTCGAGCGCATCGCACCACTGCTGACCCGGTTCGGCGAGCGCATCCGTCGCTGGCAGGTCGGCAGTACGGGCAGCACATCAGCCTTCTTCGAACCGGACGCTTCCAAGACGGCCGACAGTGTGCGGCAGCGATTCTTCCGGTTGATTCCACGCCCCACCATCGTGATGCCGTGGGGCATTGAGCAGTCCCTCCAGGGACAAAGCGAGGCGTTTCAGGCGCTGACCGTGACCGTGCCGCACACAACTGCGCCGGCATCCCTGCCCGATCACGTTTCCGGCTGGCCAGCGGAGACCAGTGTTTCACTTCTGCTCGAACCTGCCCCCGGCAACATCTTCGGGTTCGACGCCACGGCGACGGACCTCGCGCAGCGGGCCGTGCTCGCCTGGAGCGCGGACGCCGACAGGCTCGCGATTCACAGTCCGTGGACGTGGCGCTCGGCGCGTGACGGTGGACCGATGCCGACCGTCGCCCTGCCGGTATGGCGCACCATCAGCTCCACCCTTGCTGGGATGCAGGTCGTCGGCGAGTTGCCGGTTGCTCCGGGTGTGTACGCATTCATCGCACAAGGCGCCGCGGCCGGACCATTTGGTGAACCAAGCGGAGTGCTGATCGCGTGGAATGACTCGGCGGCGCGCGAAGACGCCGTCCTTCGCGGCTATCTCGGACGCGGCCCCATCGTGGTCCATGACATCTTCGGCAATGAGCGCCTGGTCGAGCCCGAGGATGGCGAGTGGCGCATTCAGCTGGACGAAACGCCGATGTTCATCCACGGCGTGGATGTGCGGCTGCTGCGCTTCCGCGCCGGCTTGCGCATCGTTCCTGACTTCATTGAGACGCGAGCCGAGCGACACGAGGTGGACGTCGTGATCCGTAACCCGTGGCGCACGACTATCACCGGACGCATGCGCATCGCCGAGCCGGAATCCTGGGATGTTGCACCGCGCGTCTTTCACTTCTCCATCGCACCGGAGGAGGAACGGCGCGTGCCACTGTCGATCGCGTTCGGTATCGGTGAGCAGGCCGGTGCCCGCACCATCCTGACCGAACTGGTACTCAGCGCGGAACGCGAGTACCCGCTGCTGATGCTGCCGATCCGCGCGGAGCTCGGGCTTGAGGGTGTCGAGCTGCGTGGCGGGTATCAGACGGCGCTGAACGCGCGTGGCGAAGCGACAGACCTCGCCGTGACACTGCTGATCACCAATCGCTCGGATCGCCCGCTCTCGGTCGAGGTCTTTGCGCTCGCGCCCGGGTATGCCCGAGAGGAAGCTGCCGTCAGTGCGCTGGAGCCCGGAAACACCGCCATTCGACGCTTCCGCTTTGCCGACGGCGTTCGGCAGCTTCGCGGCGAGCAGATCCGCATCGGCCTACGCGAGCTCGATGGCAATGGTCTGCTGAACAAGTGGCTCGACATCGAGTAACTACAGCTCGACGCCATGGCTCTTGAGATGCGCCGTCACCTGAGCCGCGGTATCGCCGGCATGGTCGATGTGCTCCGCGCGCCATCCGAGCACACGCGCCATCTCGACATTCTCCGGTGTGTCGTCGAAGAAGAGCAGTTCGTGCGGAGCCGCCGCAAGCAGCCGTTCGGCATCGCGGTAGATCTGCTCCTGCGGCTTCACCGCCTTCATCTCGTGTGACACCAGCTTGTGCTCGATCCGCAGAATCGCCTCCGACGGGGCGTCTCCCGAGACCAGCGGCTGCCAATGGGCGTGGTTGGTGTTACTCAGACACGCCGACGTCAGCGCGGGGGATGCATTGATTTGCGCAATCAGATCCGCGATGCCGGGGTAATCATCCAGCACCCAGACGCGATGCACCGCTTCCACCTCGTCCGGTGCGTAGTCGCCGCCGGTTGCCTCGGAGATGCTCGACCAGAGAGCTTCACAGTCGATCTGCCCTGCCATGTACAGCATGGTCGCGTGCAGGCATGACTCCAGGTGTGACGGATCGGTCCGTCCATTGGTGGGAATGCCCGCTCGGTCGCACGCTTCCTGCCAGCTACGGCAGATGCGCACGACCACGCCGCCGAGATCGAAGCAGATGATGCGTGGTGGTGTCATGGCTGGCAGCATAGGCTCGGCCTATGCATCTGAGGCGTTGCCATCGGTGGGCTGCGTCATCGGCGACTTCATGATCTCGCGCATCACGACGGTCGCGAACGATCCTGGTGGCAGCTCGAACGCGACGCGGACGTAGTGCCCGTGATCATCCACGCCGCCCTCGATCTCCGGATCGGTCAGCGGGATGCGCATGGCCCGACGTGTACCGGGAATGCTGATGCCGTGCTCACCGGATGCATCGGCGATGGCGTCCACCGTCACACCCGTACGGGCCAGGACCGTGCGCTCCATCGCCGCGACATCACCGGACGCCGGCTTGGTCTTGGGCCCCCAGAGAGGCCCGCTGGGACTGATCTCGAACGTCTCGAGACGACGGGCAGTCTCGGGGTCGGCCAAGGTCTCCTCATCGACATCAAACTGCGCATTGTTGCGCAGCTTGGTGGCGACGTCACCGGGAAGCAGCGTGTCGAAGGACCCTTCCTGGAGTCGTCGTGTCACGACCATGTTGAACAGCGCCGACTGAAACGCCGACACCCAGAAGCGCAGCTGGACCGGATGGACCGCACGAACGGCCTCCGACGCGCCGGCGCCCTCGGCGAGGGCGCGGAGGGCCGTCCGTTCATTGCGCATCTGCCCGCGGAAGCTCCGCAGTGCCCCTTGGAAGTCACCCGCGGCGTACAGCGCCCGT
>JBCBTA010000229.1:0-5655 GCA_039818905.1 Planctomycetota bacterium | reverse complement strand
GTCCGGATGAGGTAGAGCCATGATGACACCACGCGAGATCGAGATGTGCGTGCTTGACTGCCTTCAGGACGACGTCACTGAGGACGTTGCTGCATTGGTGAGAATGCTTAACGGGGAAGATGACGATCAGTCTTGGAAGATGGCGCGGGGAAAGTCTTTTGACGAAACAGAAGTGCAGGCCGCGCTGACTCGCCTCATGCAGAAGGGATTGGTTACAGCTGCTGCGGAGCAAGCGCCGGATCTCGGCGCGGCTCGCCCGATCCCAAGTGAGGCAGTAGGCACTTCAGTACCTTGGGGAGAGGTGTGGTTCCATCTTGAACCCGGGGGGCGCGAAGCGGTGCAGGCTTGGTGGCACGCCGAGGGGCGAGTCAGGTATCCACTTGGCGGGGACTAGTCACGGCTTCCACGCGTCCAGCAGGAACTGTCCGACTTGACTGACCGGCGTGACGACAACGTTCGCGAGCACACGGGTGAGGTAGCGATGGGGATCAAGACCATGGCGTCCCGAGGCGCGAAGCGATGACCCTCGGCGTCGCTTTCACGCGCTCTGGCTCATTGGATTGCTGATGCGAATGGATATCGAGCTTGATGACGAGTTGAAAGCACTGAAGCAGGAGCTTGATGGCAGGCTCGATGCTATCGCTGCAACGGCGTAGGTGGAAATAGATCGTCAAGCGTGAGGACGCTGGAGTTGCGGCGGGGCCGACGATCCCACCAGTGACGAGGAGAACGACAACCCGACCCATGAGGACCTCGGCGACGGCGATGACCCGGGCGATCCTGTGGGCAGCACGGGCACGGAGTGCGGCTGCGACGACTTCGTGAACGCCGCGGCTGTCGAAGCCGACGGTGACGGTGCGATCGACCCGATTCTGCTGTTCCTCGGCGAGTGGTCGTTCTGACAGTGCGCCGAGTCTTGCTCAGAATCCGAACGCCGCGTACAGACCGATCAGATACGCGTCGGCGTCGTATGACCCTGCAAGACGGCCCGGGCCGCGGCTCTGGTCGATGCGGTTGTCACCCATGTTCAGGTACGTAAACGTGCCGCCGACGCGGATGGCGTCGGACACTTCGTACTCCAGACCGACCGAGAGGCGGAACTGGCGGTCGGTCGGCAAGTCGGGCGTGCGGTTCTCATCGCTCACGGCGGAGGTCGCGAAGCCGAAACCGGCCATCACCAGCCACTCGTCCGCGGGGCGGTAGTGCAGACCGAGGCCGACGTTGTAGACGTCGCGCCAGTTGCGGTCGATCTCGAAGCCCGCCACCTCGGTGTTGATCACCGTGCGCTTGAATGCACTCCAGTCCGTCCAGCCCGCGTCCGCCATCACCGCGAACTTCTCGCTGACCTGGTGATGCAGACTGAACGTCAGGCTCTGCGGCATGGTGAAGCTGGTGGACGCCTGCTGTCCGGCGACGATGGTGAAGTCGCCGCCGAGCTCGTGGTCCATGGCCGTGCGATAGCGCGCACCCAGTCGCCACTTCTCCGATGGCTCCCACAGCACGCCGAGGCTGGCGCCGACCTCCCAGTTGTCGCCGTCGATGCTGGCGGTGCCGCCGGCGGGACCACCGCCACCGCCGGGAAGACCGAAGTCCATCTCCAGCGTGGCGTACTGCACGTCCACGCCGACGCCGAAGGACAGCTCATCGGTCGCTTGGAACGCAAAGGATGGCTGGAAGTTCAGCACCGCGACGGTCGCTTCGGTCAGGTAGCTGCGCCCTGCCCAGCTGTCATCCGGATCGAGAATGAGCCCCGCCGGCGCGGTGACGCTGAAGCCGAAGGCGACGCGATCGTTCACGGGCGCGGCGAGGAAGAGCCCGGCGCCGGGAAGCCAGCCTCCCTGCTGCCCGCCGTCGCTGCCAGGGATGGTGGTGGCGCTGGAGGGGTTGAACTGCAGGTCGAGATAGAAGGGCATCACCGAGACCATGATCTCGGGGTTCTCGAGGCGCGTCATGCCCGCGGGGTTGAGCCACGCGGTCTGCGCGTCGCGCGCGGTGGCGGCCTGTCCGGCCATGGCGGTACCGGACGCCGGCCCGCCGTTCTCCGGGAGGTAGAGGCCGCCGACTTGCCCGAGTGCCGCGGGTGTCGCCGCGAGGCCAGCACACGCGCACAGATGCCGAATGTTCTTGAACATGTCAGTCTTCCTTCGGAGGCAGAACGTTGCGCCACTCGGACTCGGTCAGCAGCGACGCGAGCATGGAGCGAAGTCCGATCAGATCGTGGATGACGGCCCGTCGGTACGTATCGAGTCCCCGGAAGGGTGTTTCCAGCTGCGCGGATGTCTTCGAGGTATCGCCCACCATGGCGAGGTACTGCTCTACCGCCGTGCGCGCGGCGTCGTTGAACAGCGCGACGGCACCCGCCGCGGCGCGCACTGCGGCGATTGCCTCGGACCGCCGCTCGGGGTCCTTCACAGTGTCCTGCAGTGGATCGATGAGCGTGTCGGGCTTGAGCAGGGATGCGTCGTCACCGCTGGTGAGCAGGAAGATGCCGGCGAGCGTTGCGAGTGTGATTCCAACAGGCATGCTCAGGCACTCCTTCCCACGATGCGCACCATGCGGTCGGGATCGTTGAGCGCCTCGGTCAGGCGCGTCCAGCGCTCCTGTCCCAGGGCCGTCCGCAGGCGGTCCTGCTGCTGGAGAAGCGTGCCGCGAAGTGCGATGCGCTGCGTCAGGTAGGCATCGACGTCCTCCTGCAGCGCCGCGGTCGAGACGGCGGGATCCCGCATGCGCACGTCGAGTCTGGCATCCTCCTCACGGATGAGCAGGGCCAGTTGCCGCGCAGTGCCTTCCATGTCACCGAACGCCGCGAGCAGGGCGTCGCGTTCGTACGGTGTCTCGGCCAGCTGCCGCAACGTGCGCCGTGCATCGGCGACGAAGCTGTCCACCGCGTCGTCGATCCCCGGGCTCGAGCTGCATGCGCTGAGCAGCAGTCCGGCGACACCGAGGGCGCCGAGCATGAGTGCCTGACGCCGATCGAGCGTCTGATCATGGGGATCGGCCATGCGCATGCGCTCCTGCGTGTTACTCGCCGAGGTTGGGATCGGCGTTGGGGTCGAAGGGGAGCTCATCGAGATGCTCGATGTACTCCAGCGGATCGAAGGGGAGGTTGCGTAGTGCTGCCGGCGGCCGGCTGAGCGCACGGACCTCGGGCGTTGCGTTCTCGATACCCGTCCATGGGATGCCACGGACCTCGACGGCGTCCGGGTAGCGCTGCTTCCACAGCTCGTGGCGCAGCTTCATGCGATTGAAGGGGCTCTTGAGATGGATGAGGTTGACGAGCATCGGCGTGATCTCGCGTGGGTCGGCCGGGAGGAAGTAGAAGGCCGCGGGAATACCACTGGCTTCTCCAACCGGGTCGGGCGAGATCCAGTGGCGCTTGTAGTTGCCCTTGACCGTTGCACCGAGGCGGGGCCCGGCATAGATGAAGACGTGATCGCGCCGGCTGTGGGTGTCGCCGTTGACGAGCAGCGATGTCTGATCGATGCCGTCAATGACGCGATCGGTCGGGATGCCGTCCACTGCGCCGGCGATCCGGATGAACGTCGTGAAGAGATCCGTCTCGTGAATAATGTCGCCGGCCATGCCGGGCTCGATGGTGCCGGGCCACCAGGCTTGGGCGGGGACGCGGACGCCACCTTCGAGGAAGTCACCCTTGCCGCCGCGGAAGATCGTCTCGGCCATGCCGAGCCCGGGCGGGGGGTTGTGTGTCATCGGGCCGTTGTCGGCCATGCAGACGATGATGGTGTTTTCGGCGATGCCGAGTTCCCGCACGGTGTCGATGACGCGACCGACGAAGGGGTCGATGTTCCCCTGCAGTCCGTCCTGCAGGATGCTGCGCGAGGTTGAGACCTTGTTCGGATTGGGGATGAAGCTGACCATGTTGGGCCAGTTTGCAACGTAAAAGGGCTTCCCGGCTTCGGCGTTGCGCTTGATGAACTCGATCGTGCGCCGCTGGGCTTCGGGGTCGATCTTCAGGTAGTTGTCGTGCGAGTTGTCACCCCACTGGCGCGTCGGGCCGCCCTTGGTGCCCTCGGCGATCTGCACCCATCCCTTGGTGACGAATGTGTCATCGAGCTTGTACGGATCCTCGGGCAGCATGTCCTCAAACAGGCCCATCGACGCGTTGGCGCCCTCGGCCATGCGCGTGTTGAGTGACAGGATCTGGTTGTAGCCGGTAAAGAAGGCCTCATCGAAGCCCTGGTTGTGCGGGTAGCTCTCCTCGATGTCACCGAGGTGCCACTTGCCGTGAAATGCAGTCGCGTAGCCGGCGTCACTGAGGACTTCAGCGATGGTCACTTCCTCGTCGCGCATGCCGTGCATCTCGCGCAGCATGCCGATGTTGTACATGCCGCTGCGAACGGCGAGCCGACCTGTCATGCAGGCGGCGCGGCTGGGCGTGCAGCCGACCTCGGTGTACATGCGGGTGAAGAGCAGGCCCTCCTCGGCCATCTCATTGAGACGGGGCGTCTCGAGGCCGCGCACCTTCTGAATCGCCGGAATGCCGATGTCGCCGAAAGCAGTGTCGTCCCACATGATGTGGATGATGTTCGGCGGTCGGCCGTGCTTGGCCCGCAGCTCGGCGAGCCGCGCGTCGAGATCGACGTCTTCCGCCGCCCAGCGCTCGCCGTGCTGCGCCTCGACGATGTAGTACTCGGCGTCATGCACGATCTGGGCCGAAGCCGTCTGCGTCCATGTCTCCACGCCCACCAGGGCAGACAGCATCAGGCTCAGTCCGGCGGCGGCTCGCATCATCAGTTCGTGCTCCTCATGCAGATATCACTGTTGCAGCGCACCAACCACGTCGGTGGCGAACAGCGCCATGGGGAGGGAAGATACCAGTGATGGTCGCGACCAACATCAAAAACGCGAAGCAGACCGCTGCTGCTGGGTCATCCAATCAGGCATCGTGCCAGCATTTCCGCGCGTCCTTTAGCGACCTTGATGATCTGGCCGCCACGGCGCAGGCATGGTCCCTCGACTTCCGGCGCATCAACGCCGAGCCGTTTCGCGGCAGCCTGACACAGATCAACGTGCGGGATATCCGCTACGACTGTGCGCACTTCACCGCGCCGCTGCAGCAGCGCGGCAGCCCCCCCCCGGGACGATGGACGTTTGCGATCCCGGATGCCGCCGAGCCGCGCATGATCTGGCGCGGGCGCACAACTGGTCGCGGCACGGTCGCTGTGTATCACCCGGGCTCGGAGATCGATGCGCTATCACGCCCCGGCTTCTTCATGCTCCCTGTCGCCATGACACCCGAGACGATGGAACGTCATCTGCGCGCGCTCGACATGCCTCGGTTTGATCGCATTCTCGCAGATGACATCATCGAGATCGATCCAGTTCGACTCCACCGCCTCGCGCGGGTGCTGCGCAGCGCGATCGAAGCGCTGGACGCGGACTCCGGCCTGCTGCAGCAGCAGACGGTACGAAGTGCCCTGTCCGAGCGGATGCCGCGACTGGTCCTGCGCATCCTGGCCAACGGCCGCCCGCACCGTCGTCCTGAGCGCACGGGAGACACCATCCGCGCATGCCTCTCGATCATCGAGGCGAGCCGTGCTCCGCTGACCGTAGCGCAGCTTGCATCACTGGTGGGGGTCTCGGGGCGCGCGGTGCAGCAGGCGTTCGCGACGCATCTCGGCGTGACACCCAAGG